>NZ_JBEZWL010000120.1:0-22994 GCF_040648015.1 Streptomyces sp. NPDC029216
CTCACCCTCTCGGGCTTTCCTCCGGGCTTTCGTTCTTGCGATTCAGACTCTATCAGAGTCTTTCTCGCTTGCTTTCCAGGTCCTTCGCTTTCGCGTTTTCCCTTTCCGGCGGTTCCGACTCTATCAGATTCTTTTCCGTACCGTCTCCGGTGTGGATTGGAATTCCGATGGCCTTCGGAGGGCCTTTCCCTTTCGGGCGGGACAGACTTTATCAGGTTTCCCCGGTCTGGATTCCCACCCTCCCCCGCGGACGGGTCCGGGCACACGTGTGTGCGCCGTTCCGTGCGGGGTGGAGTCGTCAACGTACTGGAGCGGGGCCCCCGGATGCAAATCCGGTTGCCCCGCTCCGGTGATGTCGCTACCGCGAGGGCTGGATCAGACCTCGACGACGACGGGGAGGATCATCGGGCGGCGACGGTAGCCGTCGGAGACCCACTTGCCCATCGTCCGGCGGATGAGCTGCTGGATCTGGTGCGGCTCGGCCACGCCATCGGCGGCGGCGCGGGCGATGGCCTCCTCGATCTTCGGGATGATCGCCGTGAAGGCGGAGTCCTCGATGCCGGAGCCGCGGGCCTGGATGTTCGGGCCGCTGACGACCTTGCCGGTGGTGCTGTCCACCACGACGAAGACCGAGACGATGCCCTCGTCGCCGAGGATCTTGCGGTCCTTGAGGTGGACTTCCGTGACATCGCCGACCGACAGACCGTCCACGTACACGTAGCCGGCCTGGACCTTGCCCGAGATCCGGGCCTTGCCGTCGATCAGGTCGACGACCACGCCGTCCTCGGCGATGACGATGCGGTCCTTCGGGACGCCCGTCATGGCACCGAGCTCGGCGTTGGCGCGCAGGTGGCGCCACTCGCCGTGGACCGGCATCAGGTTCCTCGGCTTGCAGATGTTGTAGAAGTACAGCAGCTCGCCGGCCGAGGCGTGACCCGAGACGTGGACCTTGGCGTTGCCCTTGTGGACGACGTTCGCGCCCCAGCGGGTCAAGCCGTTGATCACGCGGTAGACCGCGTTCTCGTTGCCTGGGATCAGGGACGACGCCAGGATCACGGTGTCGCCGGGGACGATCCGGATCTGGTGGTCGCGGTTGGCCATGCGGGACAGGGCCGCCATCGGCTCGCCCTGGGAACCCGTGCAGACCAGCACGACCTCGTCGTCCGGCAGGTCGTCGAGGGTCTTGACGTCGACGACGAGGCCCGCCGGGACCCGCAGGTAGCCCAGGTCACGGGCGATGCCCATGTTGCGGACCATGGAGCGGCCGACGAAGGCGACCCGGCGGCCGTACTCGTGGGCGGCGTCCAGGATCTGCTGGATGCGGTGCACGTGGCTGGCGAAGGACGCCACGATGATCCGCTTCTGGGCCCCCGCGAAAACGCCGCGGATGGCGTTGGAGATGTCGCGCTCCGGCGGGACGAAGCCCGGGACCTCGGCGTTCGTCGAGTCCGAGAGGAGGAGGTCGATGCCCTCTTCGCTCAGGCGCGCGAAGGCGTGCAGGTCCGTGAGGCGGTTGTCCAGCGGCAGCTGGTCCATCTTGAAGTCGCCGGTGGCGACGACCAGGCCGGCGCCGGTGCGGATGGCGACCGCGAGGGCGTCCGGGATGGAGTGGTTGACGGCGATGAACTCGCAGTCGAAGGGGCCGAGGTTCTCGCGCTCGCCCTCCTTCACCTCAAGGGTGTAGGGGCGGATGCGGTGCTCCTGGAGCTTGGCCTCGATGAGGGCCAGCGTCAGCTTGGAGCCGATCAGCGGGATGTCCGGCTTCTCCCGGAGGAGGTACGGGACGGCGCCGATGTGGTCTTCGTGGCCGTGGGTGAGGACGATGCCCTCGATGTCGTCGAGCCGGTCCCGGATGGACGTGAAGTCCGGAAGGATCAGGTCGATGCCCGGCTGCTCCTCCTCGGGGAAGAGCACGCCGCAGTCGACGATGAGCAGGCGGCCGTCGAACTCGAAGACGGTCATGTTGCGGCCGATCTCGCCGAGACCGCCCAGCGGGGTGACCCGCAGGCCGCCCTTGGGGAGCTTCGGAGGCGGGCCGAGTTCAGGGTGCGGATGGCTCAAAAGTTTCTCCTTCACCACGCACGCCACGTACCCGTTGAGGCACGTGGCGCGCATGTCATTCGTGCACTTGCTCTTGTCTGTTTCGGTCCTGCTTATTCAGTTGTGAAGTCTGTTGTCAGAGCTGTACCCCGCCGGCGGCGAGATCGAGCTTGAGCTGGGCGGTCTCTTCGTCGGACAGTCCGACGAGCGGCAGCCGCAGCGGGCCGGCGGGCAGGCCCTGCAGGTTCAGGGCTGCCTTGGTGGTCATGACGCCCTGGGTGCGGAACATACCGGTGAACACCGGGAGCAGCTTCTGGTGGATCTCCGTCGCCTTCTGGACGTCGCCGCCCACGTGGGCTTCGAGCATCGCGCGCAGCTCGGGGGCGACCACGTGGCCGACGACGGAGACGAAGCCGACGGCTCCGACCGACAGGAGCGGCAGGTTCAGCATGTCGTCACCGGAGTACCAGGCCAGGCCGCTCTGGGCGATGGCCCAGCTGGCGCGGCCGAGGTCGCCCTTGGCGTCCTTGTTGGCGACGATGCGGGGGTGCTCGGCCAGTCTGACCAGGGTCTCGGTGTTGATCGGGACACCGCTGCGGCCGGGGATGTCGTAGAGCATGACCGGCAGCCCGGTGGCGTCCGCGATGGCCGTGAAGTGCTGGAAGAGGCCTTCCTGCGGCGGCTTGCTGTAGTAGGGCGTGACCGCGAGCAGGCCGTGGGCGCCGGTGCGCTCGGCCTGGCGGGCCAGCTCCAGGGTGTGGCGGGTGTCGTTGGTGCCGATCCCGGCCACGACGTGGGCGCGGTCGCCGACCGCTTCGAGTACGGCTCGTACGAGGTCGTTTTTCTCCGCGTCGGTGGTCGTGGGGGACTCACCGGTGGTGCCGTTGACGATCAGGCCGTCGTTGCCTGCGTCCACCAGGTGGACGGCGAGACGCTGCGCGCCGTCGAGGTCAAGTGCGCCATCCGCCGTAAACGGCGTGATCATGGCGGTGAGGACCCGCCCGAAGGGGGTCTGCGGAGTCGAGATCGGAGCCATGGGTAACACGCTACTCGCTGCCATGCTCGCGGTGTCCCCTCGGGGGACGTCAACCGGGTATCCGTCGTGGGGTCTCCCCCGGCGGGGGCCGGGGGTGGCTGGGCTGTTGGATCCCGGCACTGCCTGCTCGGGGGTTCAAGCAGTGCCGGGTCCGTTTGATCAGCCTAGATGAACTTTACGAAACGCCGCAATACGGACACTTGGGACTTGTCCCAGCACATCAGTACGCCGTGCGTGCATCGGTCCTTACGGGGCAACGCGGCCGTTGCCGTTGAAGGCCGCGTAGGTCAGCGGCATGAGCTTCGCCCAGTGCTGCTCCATCTTCTCGCCGACCATCTCGATCTCCCGCTGCGGGAAGGACGGCACCTTCGCCAGCTCGTGCTGGGTGCGCAGGCCGAGGAAGTGCATGAGCGAGCGCGCGTTGCAAGTGGCGTACATCGACGAGAACAGGCCGACCGGCAGGACCGCCCGGGCTACCTCGCGCGCCACGCCGGCGGCGAGCATCTCCTGGTACGCCTCGTAGGCCTGGCGGTAGCTGTCCTCCATGACCCGGCCCGTCAGCTCCTGCTGCGCCTCGGTGCCCTCGACGAAGACGTACTTGCCCGGACGGCCCTCCTGGACGAGCTTGCGCTCGGCGTCGGGGACGTAGAAGACCGGCTGGAGCTCCCTGTAGCGGCCGGACTCCTCGTTGTAGGACCAGCCCACGCGGTGCCGCATGAACTCACGGAACACGAAGATCGGGGCGCTGATGAAGAAGGTCATCGAGTTGTGCTCGAAGGGGCTGCCGTGGCGGTCGCGCATCAGGTAGTTGATGAGGCCCTTGGAGCGTTCCGGGTCCTTCTGGAGCTCCTCCAGGGACTGCTCGCCGGCCGTCGACACACGGGCGGCCCACAGCACGTCGCTGTCGGCGGCGGAGTGCTTGACCAGCTCCACCGTCACATCACTGCGGAAGCTGGGTTTCAGGTCGGGGGCGACGGTCTCGCTCACGCGGGGTCCTTCCGAACGGGTCTTTCGAGGGGCGCGTTCACTCTACGGCGATCGGCACCGCCCACCTGACAGGCGGACGGGTGCGGCCGTCTCACCCGGACAGCTGACGGAGCGCCACGGATTTTGGCGAATGTCCGGAAATCCGGCACCGATCGGTCCGTCCGTTCGTCTTACGGGACAGACCCACAAGCCCCCGACCCCAAGGAGAGTCGCCCCCATGTTCCGCCGGCGCGAACCCGTCCCGTTCGCCTTCGTCGCCGAGGCCGACCGTTTCCGAAGCAACGTCACTCCGCCGCCGCGCGAGAGTCTGAGCATGACCCAGATCACCGCCCGTAGTCTGGTCGGGCTGACCGTGGTGGCGGGGCTCGTCGGCTCCCTGCTCTTCGGCATGCCCGCCCTGCAGCCCTACAAGGCCACCGGCAAGGCGCAGCAGTCGCAGGCCTCCGAGGGGCGGTAGCCTCACGGGCACAGATCAACGAACGTGCATGTGAGTGAGGTCCAGCCGTGCCCCTGCCCTTCCTGACGGCCGACGGCGTCTTCGACGCACACGAGGACGAAGCCCTCCCTCATGTGGATCCCGCGCGCTGGCGGCGCCCCTACCGGCCCGGCCCCTGGCGGGTTGCCGGTGCGGCGCTGCTCCTGCTGCTGTCCGCCTTCATGCTGCTGGCCACCGTGATCATCGCCTTCGCGGGCACCTGGGCCGGCGCCGCCGCCGCGGGGGCCGCCTCGCTGGCCGTGATCGGGTCGGCGCTGCGGATCCTGCGCACGGGTGTCTGGGTGAGTCCCAGCGGGCTGCGGCGGGTGGGGTTCTTCGCGACCCGTTCCCTCGCCTGGAGCGAGGTGGAGGGGGTCAGGAAGGTGCAGCAGCCGGTGCGCTGGCTGGGGCTGCCGAGGACCGTGCAGGGGCAGGCGCTGACGGTGGCCGGGCGCGGCGGTGCGGAGCTTCCCGTGCTGCTGACCGACCACAGCGCCGACTTCCTGGCGCGCGGTGAGGCCTTCGACCGGGCGGCCGTCCTGGTGGAGGCGTGGGCCGAGGAGTACCGGGCCGTGCCCGCCTGACGGTTCGGGGAGCGCAACGAGGGCCCGTACGGGGATCGTCCTGTACGGGCCCTTCCGTTGCCGCTTCCGCGCGGCTAGGCGCCGGCGCGTGCCTGGTCGCCGACGCGTGCCTGGTGCAGGGCGATGGCCCGCTGCATGGCCTTGCGGGCCCGCGGGGTGTCACGGGCGTCGTGGTAGGCGACGGCGAGGCGGAACCAGGTGCGCCAGTCGCCCGGCGCGTCCTCGGTCTCGGCCTTGCGGCGCGCGAAGACCTCGTCGGCCGAGTCCCGCAGGATCCGGCCGTACTGGTCCCGCTCCAGTTCGTCGACGGGCAGGCCCCCCTCGGCCTCCAGTTCGGCGGCGAGCTGGTTGGCGCGCGTGACGAACCGGGTGTTCTGCCAGAGGAACCAGACGCCGATGACCGGCAGGATCAGCACGGCCGCGCCGAAGGTGACGGTGAGCCAGGTGCCCTGCTGGATCAGCATCAGGCCCCGGCTGCCGACCAGGACGAAGTAGACGACCAGGACGGCGGCCGTGAGGAAGTACGTGATCTTCGCGCGCATGGTGCTACTGCCTCATCAGCCGAGGTCGAGGAAGTGTTCCAGGCCGAAGGTGAGGCCCGGGGTCTGCGTCACGCGGCGCACGCCGAGCAGGATGCCCGGCATGAAGCTGCTGTGGTGCAGGGAGTCGTGACGGATGGTCAGGGTCTCGCCCTCGCCGCCGAGCAGCACCTCCTGGTGGGCCAGCAGGCCGCGCAGGCGGATGGCGTGCACCGGGACGCCGCCGACGTCCGCGCCGCGGGCGCCGTCGAGGGCCGTGGCGGTGGCGTCGGGCTGCGCGCCGAGGCCGGCCTCGGCGCGGGCGGCCGCGATGAGCTGGGCCGTACGGGTCGCGGTGCCGGAGGGGGCGTCGACCTTGTTGGGGTGGTGCAGCTCGACGACCTCGACGGACTCGAAGTAGCGGGCGGCCTGGGCGGCGAACTTCATCGTGAGGACGGCGCCGATGGAGAAGTTCGGGGCGATGAGCACCCCGGTCTCCGGGGAGCCGGCCAGCCAGGTGTTCAGCCGGCCGAGGCGTTCCTCGTTCCAGCCGGTGGTGCCGACCACGGCGTGGATGCCGTGGCGGACGAGGAAGTCGAGGTTGTCCATCACCGAGTCGGGGGTGGTCAGCTCGACGGCGACCTGGGCGCCGGCCTCGGCCAGCGTCTCCAGCTTGTCGCCCCGGCCGAGGGCGGCCACCAGCTCCATGTCCCCGGCGGCCTCGACGGCCTTGACGGCCTCGGAGCCGATGCGGCCCTGGGCGCCGAGGACGGCCACGCGCAGCTTGCTCATGCTTGTTTCCTTCACTCCGTAAGGGACTAGGCGACCGCTTCGTCCAGGCGGGCCGCCTGCTTCTCCTTGAGCGGGCCGACCACCGCGAGCGAGGGCCGCTGTGCCAGTACATCCTGGGCGACCGCGCGGACGTCGTCCGGGGTCACCTGGGAGATGTGGGCCAGCATGTCGTCGACCGACATCTGGTCGCCCCAGCACAGCTCGCTCTTGCCGATGCGGTTCATGATCGCGCCGGTGTCCTCCAGGCCGAGGACGGTGGAGCCGGAGAGCTGGCCGACGGCGCGGCGGATCTCCTCGTCGGTGAGTCCCTCGGAGGCGACCTTGTCGAGCTCGTCGCGGCAGATCCGCAGGACGTCGTGGACCTGGCTGGGCCGGCAGCCGGCGTAGACCCCGAAGAGGCCGGTGTCGGCGAAGCCGGAGGTGTACGAGTACACGCTGTAGGCCAGGCCGCGCTTCTCGCGGACCTCCTGGAAGAGCCGGGAGGACATGCCGCCGCCGAGGGCGGTGTTCAGCACGCCGAGGGCCCAGCGGCGGTCGTCGGTGCGGGCCAGGCCGGGCATGCCGAGGACCACGTGGGCCTGCTCGGTCTTGCGGTTGACCAGGTCGACGCGGCCGGCGGTGCGGATGCGCTTGGTGCCGGTGCGCGGGCCGAGGGGCACCGCGTCGGTGTGCTTCAGGGCGCCGGCCTTCTCGAAGGCCGCGCGGACCTGGCGTACGACCTTGGTGTGGTCGACGTTGCCGGCTGCGGCGACGACCAGGCGGGTGGGGTCGTAGTGCTTCTTCCAGAAGCGGCGGATCCGGTCGGCGTCGAGGGCGTTGATGGTCTCGACGGAGCCGAGGACGGGGCGGCCCAGCGGCGAGTCGCCGTACATGGTGTGCGCGAACAGGTCGTGGACCATGTCGCCCGGGTCGTCCTCGGTCATCGCGATCTCTTCGAGGATGACCCCGCGCTCGGCGTCGACGTCCTCCTCGCGGATCAGCGAGCCGGTGAGCATGTCGCAGACCACGTCGATGGCCAGCGGCAGGTCGGTGTCGAGCACCCGCGCGTAGTAGCAGGTGTACTCCTTCGCCGTGAAGGCGTTCATCTCTCCGCCGACCGCGTCGATCGCGGAGGAGATGTCGAGGGCGGTGCGCTTGGCGGTGCCCTTGAAGAGGAGGTGCTCCAGGTAGTGGGTGGCGCCGTTCAGGGCGGGCGTCTCGTCGCGGGAGCCGACGTTGGCCCAGATGCCGAAGGTGGCGGAGCGCACGGACGGGAGCGTCTCGGTGACGACGCGCAGTCCGCCGGGGAGGACGGTGCGGCGGACGGTGCCGATGCCGTTCTCGCCCTTGAGGAGGGTTTGGGTACGGGCGACGGCCCGCCCCTCCGAAGAGGGGCGGGCCGTCACACGGGAACTACGCGACGTCACTTGTCGGAGTCGTCCTTGTCAGCCTCGGCGGCGTCCTCGCCCTCGATCACGGGGACCAGGGAGAGCTTGCCGCGCTGGTCGATCTCGGCGATCTCGACCTGCACCTTGGTGCCGACCGCGAGCACGTCCTCGACGTTCTCCACGCGCTTGCCACCGGCGAGCTTGCGGATCTGCGAGATGTGCAGCAGGCCGTCCTTGCCGGGCATGAGGGAGACGAAGGCACCGAAGGTGGTGGTCTTGACGACCGTGCCCAGGTACCGCTCGCCGACCTCCGGCATGGTCGGGTTGGCGATCGCGTTGATCGTGGAGCGGGCGGCCTCGGCGGCCGGGCCGTCGGCGGCACCGATGTAGATGGTGCCGTCGTCCTCGATCGTGATCTCGGCGCCGGTGTCCTCCTGGATCTGGTTGATCATCTTGCCCTTGGGGCCGATGACCTCACCGATCTTGTCCACGGGGATCTTGACCGTGATGATCCGCGGGGCGTTGGGGGACATCTCGTCCGGCGTGTCGATCGCTTCCATCATCACGTCGAGGATGTGGAGGCGGGCGTCGCGGGCCTGGGTGAGGGCCGCGGCCAGGACGGAGGCCGGGATGCCGTCCAGCTTGGTGTCGAGCTGGAGGGCGGTGACGAACTCCTTGGTACCGGCGACCTTGAAGTCCATGTCGCCG
The DNA here is from genome assembly GCF_040648015.1 of Streptomyces sp. NPDC029216. Taxonomy (NCBI): domain Bacteria; kingdom Bacillati; phylum Actinomycetota; class Actinomycetes; order Kitasatosporales; family Streptomycetaceae; genus Streptomyces; species Streptomyces sp. NPDC029216. The sequence goes on from NZ_JBEZWL010000120.1 coordinate 8,508, forward strand.
AAGGCGTCCTCCGCACCGAGGATGTCGGTGAGGGCGACGTAGTGCGTCTTGCCGTCGATCTCCTGGGAGATCAGGCCCATGGCGATACCGGCGACGGGGGCCTTGAGCGGCACACCGGCGTTCAGCAGCGACATGGTGGAGGCGCAGACCGAGCCCATGGACGTCGAACCGTTGGAGCCGAGGGCCTCGGACACCTGGCGGATCGCGTAGGGGAACTCCTCGCGCGTCGGCAGGACCGGCACGATCGCGCGCTCGGCGAGCGCGCCGTGGCCGATCTCGCGGCGCTTCGGGGAGCCGACGCGGCCGGTCTCGCCGACGGAGTACGGCGGGAAGTTGTAGTTGTGCATGTAGCGCTTGCGGGTCACCGGGGAGAGGGTGTCCAGCTGCTGCTCCATGCGGAGCATGTTGAGGGTGGTGACGCCCAGGATCTGGGTCTCGCCACGCTCGAACAGCGCCGAGCCGTGCACGCGCGGGATGGCCTCGACCTCGGCGGCCAGGGTGCGGATGTCCGTCAGGCCACGGCCGTCGATGCGGACCTTGTCCTTGATGACGCGCTCGCGCACCAGGGCCTTGGTCAGGCTGCGGTAGGCGGCGGAGATCTCCTTCTCGCGGCCCTCGAAGGCCGGGAGGAGCTTCTCGGCGGCGATGTCCTTGACGCGGTCCAGCTCGGCCTCGCGGTCCTGCTTGCCCGCGATGGTCAGCGCCTGGGCCAGCTCGCCGCGGACGGCCTGCTCCAGGGCGGCGTAGACGTCCTGCTCGTAGTCGAGGAAGACCGGGAACTCGCCCTCGGGCTTGGCGGCCTTGGCGGCGAGGTCGGCCTGGGCCTTGCACAGGACCTTGATGAAGGGCTTCGCGGCTTCGAGGCCGGCGGCCACGATCTCCTCGGTCGGCGCCTCGGCGCCGCCCTTGACGAGGGCGATGGTCTTCTCGGTGGCCTCGGCCTCGACCATCATGATCGCGACGTCGCCGTCCTCCAGGACGCGGCCCGCGACGACCATGTCGAAGACGGCGTCCTCGAGCTCGGTGTGCGTCGGGAAGGCCACCCACTGGCCCTTGATCAGCGCGACGCGGACGCCGCCGATCGGGCCGGAGAAGGGCAGGCCGGCCAGCTGCGTGGACGCGGACGCGGCGTTGATCGCGACGACGTCGTACAGGTGGTCGGGGTTGAGCGCCATGATCGTGGCGACGACCTGGATCTCGTTGCGCAGGCCCTTCTTGAAGGACGGGCGCAGCGGGCGGTCGATCAGGCGGCAGGTGAGGATCGCGTCCTCGGAGGGGCGGCCCTCGCGGCGGAAGAAGGAGCCGGGGATCTTGCCGGCCGCGTACTGGCGCTCCTCGACGTCCACCGTCAGGGGGAAGAAGTCGAGCTGGTCCTTGGGCTTCTTCGACGCGGTGGTCGCGGAGAGCACCATCGTGTCGTCGTCCAGGTAGGCAACGGCGGAGCCGGCGGCCTGGCGGGCGAGGCGGCCCGTCTCGAAGCGGATGGTGCGGGTGCCGAAGGAACCGTTGTCGATCACGGCCTCGGCGTAGTGGGTCTCGTTCTCCACTAGCGTTTTCTCCATTTTCGTCGTCTCCGTCCGCCACCCGTGTGGTGGGGGACGGTTGCGGAGAAGCGCTCCTGGCGTGCGGGCCGGTCTTCGATCGAAGCACCCGGTTGTCGGCCCCTGCGTGGGGTTCCGGATGCCACTACCGAGGACCGGCGGCGTAGGGAGGGCGCTCCTCCTCTTCAGTTGTGCGCTGTGTCCCAGACTACAAAGCGTCCGGTACGTCGCGCACGTACGGCGAAGGGAGCGGCCCCATCGGTGTGGGAACCGCTCCCTTCACTGTGTGCTTACTTGGCGCCGGCCGCACCACGGCGGATGCCGAGGCGCTCGACCAGCGTACGGAAGCGCTGGATGTCCTTCTTGGCCAGGTACTGCAGCAGGCGGCGGCGCTGGCCGACCAGGATCAGCAGACCACGACGGGAGTGGTGGTCGTGCTTGTGGGTCTTGAGGTGCTCGGTCAGGTCCGAGATGCGGCGGGACAGCATCGCGACCTGGACCTCGGGAGAGCCGGTGTCGCCCTCCTTGGCACCGAATTCGGCGATGATCTGCTTCTTCGTAGCGGCGTCGAGCGGCACGCGTACTCCTCGTATCGGGTCTTCGTAGCCACCGAGTGCCCCAGGTCGAATTCTCTGGGGATCTTCCGTAACTCGGGAGGCGGGGCTCGCTGAGCGCAGCCTCCAGAGGTCTCCGGGGGCGCGTACACAAACGGCCGTCACACAGCGTACCAGGCTGCCGGGCCGCGCCGTCTCAGCTGGTGAGAGAGCGGGCGCGGCCGTATACGTCGAGCACGGCCAGCGTCAGCGGGACGAGGCTGAGCAGTACTGCGGCCTCGGTGAGGTCGAGCAGCCTTCCCCAGAAGGGTGACAGGCCCTTGCGGGGGATGACAAGCGCAATTCCGGTGAGGAGGGCCGCGCCGGCGGCGACGGCGGCGGAGAGCCAGATCGTACGGAGGTCCAGGCCGCTGCGGTCGTGGTACTCGGCGAACTCGCGCAGCAGGCCGGCCGGGGGGTGCAGGGCCAGGCCCAGGATGAGCAGGCCGGTGGCCGCGAGGCCGGCGGTGAGGGCGCAGAGCACCTGCGAGGTGTAGCGGAAGAGGCGGGCGCGCAGCAGCATGGCCAGGCCGGCGGCCAGGGCGAGCGGGCGCCCCCAGGTGCCGTCGGAGAAGCCGAGGACGGCCGCGGCGCCCACGGTGACGGCCGCGCAGCCCCCGACCAGGCCGAGGAGCATCTCGTGGCCCCGGCGGGCCTGGGCGGCGATGGCCTCGGCGTCGAGCGGGGTGGCCGGGTCCGGTCGGCCGTCGCCGGGCCGGTCACCGTACGGGTCCGTCTCGTGGCGGTCCGGGGTCTCGTAGTCCGGGGCGGCGCTGCGCGGGGCGGCGTAGCCGATGGGCAGGCGGGCGAAGCGGGCGGAGAGACCGGGCAGGAAGGCCACGAGCCCGATGGCCACGGGGGCGCAGACGGCGGCGGTGGCGGTCGCGGAGGCGCCGGCGGCGATGGCCGCGAAGGTGGCGAGGGTGCCGGTGGCGGCGAGGAAGGTGGCCGCGACGAAGGGGGCGTCCCCGTCCGGGGTGAGGGCGACCAGGGCGACGGAGGCGACGAGGACGCAAACGCAGCCGAGGAGGAACTGCAGCCGGCCGGGTCCGTGGCCGGGGGCTACGGCCACGATGCCGGAGCCGGCGATCAGCAGGTGCGGCAGGCCGCCGAGGCCGAGGGCGGCGGCGGAGCCCCGGTCGCGGTAGACGCGGGCGCGCACTCCCGCGGCGGCGGTGAGCAGGACGCCGACGGCTCCGGCGATGATCCCGGGCAGGCCGTGCATGTCGTGGCGGACCGGGTCGGCGTACCAGAGGACGAAGCCGAGCAGGACGAGCAGCAGGGCGGCGCCGGCCAGGCCCGCCCCGCGGAGCATGTCGTCGCTCCAGCGGTGCCGGTCGCGGACGACGGCGGAGGCGACGGCGTCGGAGACGTCGTCGAACACGGCGGGCGGGAGGGATTCGGCGAAGGGGCGCAGGCTGAGCACCTCGCCGTCGAGGACCTGCTGGGCGGCGAGGGTGCGGGCGCCGTCGAGGACGGTCCCGGAGCGGCGCACGAGGTGGAAGCCGGTCGGGGCGCCGACGGGCTGGGTCTGGCCGGTGAGGCGCAGCAGCTCCGGGTAGACGTCGGCGACGGCGATGTCCTCGGGGAGGGCGACGTCGATGCGGCTGTCCGGAGCCACGACGGTGACCCTGCAGAATCCCGTCGACTCGGCCGTACTCACCTGTGTGACCCCCCTGGTTGGCGCCCTTCGGGGCGGCCGATTCGCGGATGCGCATGGGTGGATGCGCATGGTGCGCGCGCCACCCTACCCGGCGGCCGTGCGGCCCCCGGCAAGTAGGATCGCGGTCTTGCCCGGGCGTGGGGTGCGGGAGTCCCCTTCCAGGCCCGGGACTTGGGGGCGGCGGTCGCGGCGTCCCGTCCGCTTTCGAGGGATTGATGCTCCGGTGAGCCAGATCGTCGTCAAGCGCCCGCCCCGGTCGCTGCCGCCCGAAGTGCCTTCGGACGAGCTGAGGCTGGAGGCTCCGCCGGAGCTTCCGCGGGGGCAGCAGGAGGGCATGCTGATGCAGCTCCTGCCGATGCTGGGCATGGGCTCGTCGGTCGTCTTCTTCTTCATGCCGGGCGCGGCGCCGTTCATGCGCATCATGGGCGTGCTGATGCTGGCGTCCACGGTGGGCATGGTCGTGGCCCAGCTGGTGCGGTACCGGCGAGGTACGCAGGGGCAAATGGCCGACGTCCGGCGGGACTACCTCAAGTACCTCGCGCAGACGCGGCGTCAGGTGCGCAGGACCGCGCGGGCGCAGCGTGACGCGCAGCTGTATCTGCACCCGGCGCCCGAGCAGTTGTGGTCCGTGGTGGCGGAGGGCTCGCGGCTGTGGGAGCGGCGGGTCGGCGACGCGGACTTCGGGCAGGCCCGGCTGGGGCTGGGGCCGCAGCGGCTGGCGACGGCGCTGGTGGCTCCGGACACGGCGCCGGTGGACGAGCTGGAGCCGCTGACGGCGGGGGCGATGCAGCGCTTCCTGAAGGTGCACTCCTCGCTGGACGGGCTGCCGGTGGCGGTGTCGATCCGGGCGTTCTACCACGTGACGGTGTCCGGGGAGGCGGAGTCGGCGCGCGGGGCGGCGCGGGCGATGGTGGCGCAGCTGGCGACGCTGCACTCCCCCGAGGACCTGGTGGTCGGCGTGGTGGCGGCGCCGGGGGCGGCGCCCGCGTGGGACTGGGTGAAGTGGCTGCCGCACACGCAGGTGCCCGGGCAGGTGGACGGGGCCGGTACGAAGCGGCTGTTCGGCGACGACCTGGGTGAGCTGGAGCACCTGCTCGGGTCCCGGCTGGAGGGGCGGCCGCGGTTCAGCCGGGACGTGTCCCCGGTGCTGGACCAGCCGCACCTGGTGGTGGTCCTCGACGGTGGCCTGGTGCCGCCGGACTCGGTGTTCGCGGCGGCCGAGGGGCTGCAGGGCGTGACCGTCGTCGAGGTGGTCGCGGGCGAGCTGGACGAGCCGCGGGGCGGGCTGTCGGTCGTGGTGCGGCCGGGGCGGCTGCGGCTGGAGTCGGGCGCCGGGGTCGCGTACGAGGGCGTGCCGGACTCCCTGTCGCTGCCGGCGGCGGAGGCCCTGGCCCGGCAGCTGGCGCCGCTGCGCACGGGCGGCGGGGACGACGACGAGCCGCTGCTGGCGAACCTGGACTTCACGGACCTGCTGAACCTGGGCGACGCGGCCTCGATCGACGTGTCGCGCACCTGGCGGCCGAGGTCGGCCGGTGAGCGGCTGCGGGTTCCGATCGGGGTGGGCGAGGACGGCGCACCGGTGATGCTGGACCTGAAGGAGGCCGCGCAGGAGGGCATGGGTCCGCACGGGCTGTGCGTGGGCGCGACGGGTTCGGGCAAGTCGGAGCTGCTGCGCACGCTGGTGCTGGGCCTGGCGGTGACGCACACCTCGGAGACGCTGAACTTCGTCCTCGCGGACTTCAAGGGCGGGGCCACGTTCACGGGCATGGGGCGGATGCCGCACGTCGCGGCGGTGATCACGAACCTGGCGGACGACCTGACGCTGGTCGACCGGATGGGCGACTCGATCCGCGGCGAGCTCCAGCGCCGGCAGGAGCTGCTGCGGGCGGCGGGCAACTACGCGAACATCCACGACTACGAGAAGGCGCGCGCGGCGGGCGCCCCGCTGGAGCCGCTGGCCTCGCTGGTGCTGGTGATCGACGAGTTCAGCGAGCTGCTGACCGCGAAGCCCGACTTCATCGACATGTTCATCCAGATCGGCCGCATCGGCCGTTCGCTGGGCGTGCACCTGCTGCTGGCCTCGCAGCGGCTGGAGGAGGGCAAGCTGCGCGGCCTGGACACGTACCTGTCGTACCGGATCGGTCTGCGGACCTTCTCGGCGGCGGAGTCGCGGACGGCGATCGGGGTGCCGGACGCGTACCACCTGCCGTCGGTGCCCGGTTCGGGCTATCTGAAGTTCGGTACGGACGAGATGACCCGGTTCAAGGCGGCGTACGTCTCGGGTGTCCACCGTTCGGGCGGGCCGGAGCTGTCGGTGGGGGCGTTCCCGGTGGAGCGGCGGCCGGTGCTGTTCACGGCGGCTCCGGTGCCGGTGGTGTACGCGGCCCCGGACCCGGCGTACCTCGCGGCCGCGCGGCCGGAGCGGGAGGACGACGCGCTCGCGGACACGGTGCTGGACGTGATCGTGGGCCGGCTGGAGGGGCAGGGGGTGCCGGCGCACCAGGTGTGGCTGCCGCCGCTGGACCGGGCGCCCTCGCTGGACCAGCTGCTGCCGGCGCTGGCGCCGTCGGCGGAGCGCGGGCTGCACGCGGAGGGCTATACGCGGCCGGGCGGGCTGGTGGTGCCGCTCGGGCTGATCGACAAGCCCTTCGAGCAGCGGCGTGAGGTGCTGTACCGGGACTTCTCGGGGGCGGCGGGCCACATGATGGTGGTGGGCGGTCCGCAGTCGGGCAAGTCGACGCTGGTACGGACGCTGATCTCGGCGTTCGCGCTCACGCACACCCCGCGCGAGGTGCAGTTCTACGGGCTGGACTTCGGCGGCGGCGGTATGTCGGCGGTGGCGGAGCTGCCGCACGTGGGCGGGATCGCCTCGCGGCTGGATCCGGAGCGGGTGCGGCGTACGGTCGCGGAGGTGGCGGGGATCCTGACCCGGCGCGAGGAGTTCTTCCGCGCGCAGGGCATCGACTCCATGGCCACCTACCGGCGCCGGCGGGCGGCGGGCGAGCTGCCGGGCGAGGCGTGGGGCGACGTGTTCCTGGTCGTGGACGGCTGGGGCGGGTTCCGCGGGGAGTACGAGGGCCTGGAGCCGGTGGTCACGGACATCGCCTCGCGCGGTCTGGGCTACGGCATCCACGTGGTGGTGACGGCGGCCCGCTACATGGAGGTGCGGGCCGCGCTGAAGGACCAGATGCTGGGGCGGCTGGAGCTGCGGCTCGGTGACGTCATGGACTCCGAGTTCGACCGCAAGGTCGCGGCGAACGTCCCGACGGGGATGCCGGGCCGCGGGCAGGTGCCGGAGAAGCTGCACTTCCTGGGCGCGCTGCCGCGCGTGGACGGCGCGCACGACGCGGACAGCCTCTCGCAGGGCACGGCGGAGTTCGTGGCGGCGGTCCGGGCGGGCTGGACGGGGCCGTCGGCTCCGGGGGTACGGCTGCTGCCGCGGCTGCTGCACGCCGACCAGCTCCCCAAGGGCGGGGAGTTCCCGGAGCGCGGGATCGCGATCGGCATCGACGAGACGGCGCTGGAGCCGGTGTTCGTCGACTTCGAGTCGGACCCCTTCTTCCTGGTGTTCGGCGAGAGCGAGTCGGGCAAGACGAACCTGCTGCGGCTGATCGCCCGGCAGATCGCCGAGCGGTACACCCCGGACCAGGCGAAGCTGGTGGTCGGCGACTACCGGCGCGGTCTGCTGGGGGCGCTGCCCGAGGAGCACCTGCTGGAGTACGCGCCGATGGCGAACTCCCTGCAGACGCACATGCAGGCGCTGGGCGGGGTGTTCTCGCGGCGCCAGCCCCCCAACGACGTCACCCCGCAGCAGCTGCGGGACCGCAGCTGGTGGACGGGCCCGGACGTGTTCATCGTGATCGACGACTACGACCTGGTGGCGACGAGCCAGGGCAATCCGCTGGCACCGCTGGTGGAGTTCCTGCCGTTCGCCCGGGACACCGGCGTCCGCTTCATCATCGCGCGCAGCTCGGCGGGGGCCTCGCGGGCCGTGTACGAGCCGTTCCTGCAGCGGATCAAGGAGCTGGGCGCGCAGGGCGTGGTGCTGTCGGGCGACCCGTCGGAGGGCGACCTCCTCGGCCCGGCCCGCCCCCGCCCGATGCCGCCGGGCCGCGGCTTCTACGTCTCCCGCAAGCGCGGCACCTCGCTGGTCCAGCTGGGACGGATGCCGGGGCTGTAGGAGGGTGCCGGTCCGGGCCTGCGGCCGGGGCCCGGGCTCTCGTTTCCGGCGGAAACGGCCCGGGGCGGCCGGCCCTCGCAGATAATCGGCTGCGAAGACCAAGCAGCACCGCACGACCGACGGGAAGGGCCGCATCATGGGCACCCAGCAGGAGAAGGACGAGCTGTACGCGCTCGACATCAGCGACGTCGAGTGGCAGGGCCCGCCCGGGACCAGCCCGGACGAGGAGCGGGTCGAGATCGCCAAGCTGCCCGAGGGCGCGGTGGCGATGCGGTCCTCGCTGGACCGGGACACGGTGCTGCGCTACACGGCGGCCGAGTGGGAGGCGTTCGTCCTCGGGGCCCGGGACGGGGAGTTCGACCTCACCTGAGGCCCGCGGGAGCCGTACGAGGAGGGGGCGCGCCCGGTGCCGGGCGCGCCCCCTCCTCGTATGCCGTTTGCGGGGCTCAGAAGGCCTCGGTGAACAGGCGGGAGGCCTTCACGTCGGTCGCGCGGTAGGCGCCCTTGCCGTGCTCGATGAGCCGGGCGGCTTCCTCCAGCTTGGTCTGCATGTGGTTGGCCCGCGCGTGGTACTTCTTCTGGAGGGCGACGTACTCGCGGTGCGCCTCACCGTCCCAGGTGTCGGTGACGACCTTCACGGCCGCCTCCATCTCCTCCAGGTCCTTGAGGATGTTCCTGGAGACGATGCGGATGCGGTCCGCCATCTGCTGGACGCTCTCGTACCGTACCCGGGTGTGGCCGTCGTTGTTGCCGGACATGCTCTTCTCCTTCGGCTGGCGTGCGGGGGCGGCTCAGAGGTTGTCGAGGCCCGAGTTTCCGAGCGGCTTGAACGCCGCGAACACTTCCGCGTCCTGCGCGTTGGTGAGGTTCTTGGTCTGCGACACCGCGTTGTGGAGCACGCCGAGCAGGCGGCGGATCGCGTCGTGGTCCTCGTTCAGCTGCGACTGGGCCGTGGTGAACCCGTCGGCTCCGACGCCGGTCCAGCCCGCGCTGGCGGTGGCCAGGATGTCGGCCAGCTCACGGGCCTGGGTGGTCACGGCATTGGCCGTCTCGGAGATCCTGTTGGCCGCCTTGACGACCGGATCGTCGGCAAGTCCGAAATTGTCAGTCATCCGAAGCTCCTCACTTCTCAATTCCCCGGCCGGGCCGGGGGATCGCGGTGCGGAGCGGACGGTCCGGGCGCGGATTCGAGCCGCGCGCACCGGAATTCCCCCTCCGCCTCACGCCCCTCCCCCGATCACAGTCGTGAAGCCTGCGGCCACTCTAGCCAGTTCGACCGACACGCCCAACACGGCGGCGGGCCTCGCGCACGACGGTGGCGGTCGCGGCGATGACCGCGACGAGGAGTCCGGCGGCGCCCAGGGCGTACGTGGCGATGCGCTCGTCGCGCTCCTGGGGGGTCTCGGTGAGCTGGAGCGGTACCGCCTGCGGGGCGGCCGCCGGGGGCGGGCCGGGGTCCGGGACGGGGGCCCTGGGCGTCTCGCGGTCCTGGGTGAGCGCCCGTACGGGGTCCACGACGCCCCAGCCCACGTAGTCGTCCCGGCCCTTGACGGAGCGCTCTGCGGTGTTCTGGATCTGCCAGACCACCTCCTGCGGGGTCCACTGCGGGTGCTTGGCGCGCAGCAGGGCGGCGACCCCGGCGACGTAGGGGGCGGAGAAGCTGGTGCCGTTGTCGAGGCACTGGCCGAAGCCGGGGACGGTGGAGACCATGTCGACGCCGGGGGCGGCGATGCCGATGAAGTCCCCGGGCTGGGAGAAGGCCGCCCGTTCGTTGTTGCGGTCGGAGGAGGCGACGGCGAGGACGCCCGGGAAGGCGGCCGGGTAGGTGCGGCGCTTCTCGCCGCTCAGGCCGTCGTTGCCGGCGGAGGCGATGACCACGGCTTTGGCGTCCAGGGCCCGCTGGACGGCCTTGGCGAGCTCGGAGTCGGCGGTCAGGGGGGCGTCGGTGTCCTGGGAGATGTTGATGACCTGGGCGCCCTTGGCCACGGCGTGGTCGATGGCCTGGGCGAGGGTGGCGGCGTTGCCGTTGCCCTGTCCGTCGTTCTGCCGGATCGGGATGACGGTCGCCTCGGGGGCCAGGCCGACGAAGCCGGTGCCCTGCTGGGGGCGGGCCGCGATCAGCCCGGCGACCTTGGTGCCGTGGCCGACGGTGTCGTTGGTGCCGTCGCCGCCCTTGGGGTCGAGGAAATCGCGGCCCGCGCCGGTGTCGAGGGCGCCGGCCAGCTGCGGGTTGGCGCGGTCGACGCCGGTGTCGATGACCGCGACCCGGACGCCCTTGCCCCGGGTCTGCGCCCACAGGGCGTCGAACGTGAGCCGTTGCAGGGCCCAGGGGCGGTCGGCGATCTGCCGCTTCATGGGGAAGGTGCACTCGCCCGCCCCGGCCGGGCCCCGGGCGTAGGCGGGCCGGGCGTGCGCGGGGGCGCCGGCGGCCACGAGGAGCGCGAGCGCGGCCAGCGGCAGTGCGGCGGCGCGGGAGGGGTGGGGCACGGCAGGTCTCCTCACTCAGGAACCCTGGGGCTGGCGGGCCGAGTTGGTGTCCAGGCGGGGCCCCTTGGACAGGAACTCCGACCAGGCGATGGGCACCAGCGCCGGGACGACCCCGCCGTAGCCGAGCCGGACCTGCGCCTGGCTGAGCTCGGGCCGGCCGTCGCCGGCGCCCGAGCCGCCCTGGTCCTGCGGGCCGGGGCGGCCGATCCCCGACTGTTCGGCGTCGCTGTCGCCGTTGGCCTGTACGGCGTACCGCAGGCCGGTGTCGGTGACCAGGAACAGGGCGCCGCCCGCGGTGGTCTGGCGGCCCTGGACCTGGGTGTAGAGCAGTCCCGTGCCGGGGGTGACGTACGCGCTGGTGCCGCTGGCCGTGATGTCGACGGGGAAGCCGGTACCGGCCCAGGTGCTCAGCGTCTGGTTGCCCTGGCCGTCGACGGAGCGCAGGACGCTGCACACGGTGTTGCGCCGTTCACCGGCAGGGGCGGAGCCGGGGGCCGCCGCGACCCGGTTGACCTGGGCGCCGCGCCGGCGGGGCCAGCGGACCTCGTCCTTGAAGGCGGTGGCGTCCGGGTTCAGGGCCTGGAGGTCGACCTCGCGGGCCCTGCCGTGCATGTCGAGGCCGTCGGTCGCGGGCGCGGAGATCAGCAGCCAGGCGACGAACTCGGAGACCGGGGCGACCCGGTCGGGCAGGACGACGTAGTACTGGGTGCCCGAGCCGGTCTGGGCGGTCAGCACCATGCCGACCCGGTTGTCGGCGCTGCCCAGCCCCGGGACGGCCGCGGCGGCACCGGCGGTGCCGGGCAGCTGCGGGAAGCCGAGGTCGTCGCCGGAGTTGAGGGTGGCCAGCCACTCCTCGGTGACCGGCTGGGGGGTGGCTCCGGTGCCGACCAGGGCCATGGTGAGGGTCCCGGAGTCGGGGCGCCCTTCGGGGAACCGGTACTTCGTGCCCGCCGCGTCGACGAGGAAGCGCTCCTTGGCGCCGCCGGTGCTCTGCACGTACAGCACCTGGGTGTCGGTGGTGCGGTGGCCGTCGTCCAGCAGGCCCGCCTCGCGGTCGGCGAGGACGAAGGCGGCGGTCTGCACGCCCCGGCCGTTGCCGCCGGGCTGCTGGCAGACGGCCCAGCGCTTGGCCTTCGCGGCCTCCGCCCGGGCGGGCAGCCGGTCGGGGGCGTACGGGATGCCGATGATGGGGCCGCGCGGGGGTTTGCCCGCGTCCAGGACCTTGTCCTCGACCTGGACGACCTTGGACTTCTGCGGGTCGAGGAGGAGCCGCGCGGAAGCCAGGTTCAGCACCGGGTGCAGCCGGGTCTGGTCCTTGCCGTTGACCTTGGTGGTGAGGACCACGTACCGGGTCGTCGAGTCCTTGCCGACGATGACCATGGCTCCGGGCGCGTCCCAGCCCTTGGGCGCCTGCGGCCGGAACATGCCCCAGGCGCCGAAGCCGGCGACCAGCAGCGCGCCGGCGACCACACCGGGCAGGACGGCGCGCAGCGGGCGGGGTGCGCCCTCCTCGGTGCCGGTGGCGGAAGGCTGGAGGAAGGCGGCCACCATGCGCCGCTTCGCAAAGGTGTACGCGTTGAGCTCGTCGCGTCGTGATGCCATGCCCGCCTGCTCCTCCCCGCACGGCCCGGTGGGTGGGGCCGCTCCCCGGGCCCGGGTTGTCGGACCGGGGACCTACTATGCCTCTTGACGGAGGGTCGGCCGGTGCCGGGTGGTCCGAGGCGGCCGTCCGGCGCCCGCCGGATCCCTCCGGACCGGGGAATTCAGGGCTGTTGGGGTGGATGGGGAGGTTCCGGTGCCGGGTGGCTGCTGCCGCCCGGTTCCCGGACTGCCCTGGTCCGCCCCCGAGTTGGGGAGGTGCGCGAGTGGGGGCCACCGCGACGGCGCCGCAGGCGGCCGAGGCCGCGCCCGTACGCGGCGGGGTCACACCGCATCCGAGGCCGAGCGCGGGCCGGTTCGGGCCGTTCCGATTGCAACAGCTCGTCCTGCTGCAGCTCGCCGCTGCCGTGCTGCTCGTTGCCTGGGTGGTGGAGCCGCTGCTGCTGGTGCCCGCCGGGGCGGCTGCGCTCGCCCTGGTGCTGCTGGCCCTGGTACGGCGCCACCAGCGCTCCCTGCCCGAGTGGCTCGGCGGCGCGCTCGCGCTGCGCGCCCGGCGGCGCAGGGCCGCGTCCGCCACGCTGCCCGCGGGCATCGAGCCGGGGCTGGCGCCGCTGGTCGAGGCCGATCCGGCGCTGCGGACGACGGCCTTCGGGGACCGTGACCGGCGGCCGGTCGGGCTGGTCGGCGACGGGACCTTCCTGACGGCGGTGGTGCAGGTGGACACGGACGCCACCGCGCTGCGGCCGGAGCGCACGGCGCGGCCGCTGCCGCTGTCCGCGGTCCGCGACGTCCTGGAGGTGGACGGGATCCGGCTGGAGTCGGCGCAGCTGGTGCAGCACACCCAGCCGGCCCCGGCCCCTCACCTGCCGGCGCAGTCGATGGCGACGCTCAACTACGCGCCGCTCCAGGCGCGGTCGGGTGCTCCGGCGGTGCGGCTGACGTGGATCGCCCTCAAGCTCGACCCGGAGCTGTGCCCGGAGGCGGTCGCCGCGCGCGGGGGCGGGCTCGTGGGGGCGCAGCGGTGTGTGGTGCGGGCGGCGGACCAGCTGGCGAGCCGGCTGACGGGGGCCGGGTTCCGGGCCACGGTGCTGACGGAGCAGGAGCTGACGGGCGCGCTGGCGACCTCGTCGTGCGCGAACCCGATGGCGATCACCCAGGCCGGGCGGTCGGCGAGCACCGGCCGGCGCACGGAGGAGACGGCGCGGACCTGGCGCTGCGACGACCGCCGGCACACCACCTACTGGATAGCCCGCTGGCCGCAGCTGGGCGGGGCCGGGGCGGCGCTGCCGCAGCTCGCGGCGTTGCTGACCTCGCTGCCCGCGCTGGCGACGAACTTCAGCCTGACGATGGCCCCGGCCGGGCGGCAGGGCGTGACGCTGACGGGACACGTACGGGTGACGGGGCGCAGTGACGAGGAGCTGGTGACGGCCCGGCGGGAGCTGGAGCGGACGGCGCGGGGAGTACGGACCGGGCTGGTCCGGCTGGACCGGGAGCAGGTGCCGGGGCTGCTGGCCTCGCTGCCGCTGGGAGGGGCGCGATGAGGGGCTCGACTTCGGTGCGGGGCGGGTTCGGGCTGATCGGGCCGCGCCGCGAGCGGCACGTGGTCGCGGCGGCGGACGTGGACGCGCTGGCGCTGCCCGTCGGGGACGACGGGGTCGTCATCGGCGTGGACGCCGCGGGGCGGCCGGCGGTGCTGGGCGTGAACCGGCCCACCCCGTACGAGGTCACGCTGATCGGCGGGCTGTGGACGGCCCAGGTACTGGCCCTGCGCACGGCCGCCACCGGGGCCCGGGTCGCGGTGGAGACGGGGCGCGCGCAGGTGTGGTCGGGGCTGGCCCGGGCGGCCGGCGGCGGCCAGCAGTGCGTGACCCTGCACGACGTGGGCCGGGTGCCGCCGCAGGGCGCGTCGGCGGGCAGCCCGGTCCTGGTGGTCCGCGACTGCGGAATGCGGCCGCCGCGCGGGCGGGTGGCGGCGGGACCGTGGCAGTCGGTCCTGACCCTGCTGCCGTACCTGAGCCCGACGGCGCCCCGGCTGCTGCGGAACTCCGCGCTGGTGGGGGTGCAGCGGGTCTCGCCGGACGAGGCGGAGCAGGTGGGCGCGCTGATGCGACTGCCGAGGGCGGCGGTGGACTCGCTTCCGACCCTGGGGGACGGGGTCACGCTGTGGTGCACGCGGCGGGACCGCAAGTTCGTGATGACACAGGGCACGGAAACGGAAACGGGCCTCCTGGGGGCGGCGCGCCGGATCGACTGACGTTCGGGGGAGGCGGGGGGCTTTCGGGGCGGCGGGGTGGCGTTTCGGGGGCGCCGGGGGCCCTTTCGGGGGCGCCCGGGAGGCGGCCTTCGGGGCGCCTGGGTGGCGGCCTTCGGGGCGCCTGGGTGGCCCTCGGGGCGGGCGGAGTGGCCTACGGGGGCGGGCGGTGC
>NZ_JBEZWL010000121.1:0-22937 GCF_040648015.1 Streptomyces sp. NPDC029216
ATCTTCTGTGGTGTGAGCCTGCGTCCGTCACCGTCTTTCGTGTGATATCGAAACCAATCGACCCGGTCCGTGAGTTGGGCCGACGGGTGGGTGTCAGCCGATCCACGAACCTTGAAGCTCGGACTGCGCACCAGGCCGGCCCAACTCACGGACCGGGTCGATTGGTTTCGATCTCACCCGAAAGACGTTGACGGACGCAGGCTCACACCTCAGATGATGGCGAGGAGGGTGTCTGCTATGCGTTAACCTCACCGCAGACGACCGTGCCAGGACCCGCGTGATCGGTACCGGGGCGGGGTCCTCTTGCGGAACCTTTCGCAGCCTGACGGTCTTTCAGCTGCGCAGCCCTCTGCCGGCCATCGCTGGATGGTGAGCACGGGTGAATGAGAGGCTCGTGCGGGCGACGCGGCTGCGCTCCGCCCACACGATGACGACCAGAACGGGCACCCCGTCTCGGTCGTGCCTGCCCTCCGCTCGCGCCGCGAGTCGATCGCGAGAGCTGCACCTGCCTGTGGGACCACACCCATTCCGCACGGGCTGCAACATCGACTACCTCGCACCCGCCACGGGACAGGTCGTGCCCTGCTCGTCCACCGTGTTGACGGGCACGTAGCCCGAGGCGGCGCCGGTACGCCGACGCCGCCGATACGCGAAATGCCCAGCCCTAGGGCAGGAGTCGTTGCAGAGTGCTGGTCAGCCGATCTCGCGCAGGTAGACGTTCGCGCCGGTCGACCCCTGGTCGGTCAGCGTGAACTCCTTCACGTCGCCCTTCGGGCACGCCCGCGCGCTGTACTTCCAGTTTCCGGTGTACGGGAAATAGGCGTACACCTGGGCACACTGACCGTCCGCGTCAGTGTCTTTCACCCAGCCGGTGACGCTGACGGAGCCGCCACTGCACTGGATCGTCCAGTGCGCTTCGGCGCCCGAGGTGTAGGCGGCGTTGGTGGTGCCGCAGTCGCCCGTGACGCCCGTGGGCGCCGCACTCGCCGTCGTCGGTATCAGAACACCCGCAGCCACCGTCGCCGCGAACGCGGCCCCGGTCAGGACGCGTCGTACAGACATGCGGTCCTCCCGTCTCCTGCTCTCCCCGTGGGCCGGGAAGAACGACAGCCCGAAGCATGTCGCACGGGCGGACGAATTCGTGGACGAGAACCGGTCAAAGCCGGATGCTTCGCTGGTGTTGCCGTGCCCCGCGTTGTCAGAGGAGGGGGAGGATCGCGATCCAAAGCGGCGGATCCCTCCAGCGCCGTGCGTCAGGGCGGATCGGCTGCAGTAGACCAGTCCTACCGGTTGGAGGGAACGACCGGCCCCCGGGCGATCAGGACGTCGGCTTCGTGGCGCCAGCCGAGGGAGGAGTAGAGGCGCTGGCCTTCCTCACTGGCGATGAGGAGACCGGTACGGGCGCCCTGGGTCACTGCGGCCTCCGCCAGAGCGCTCATCACGGCTCGGCCCAGGCCGCGTCGCCGGTGCGCCGCGTCCGTCTCGATGCGATCGGCGACCGCATCGGCGCCGATCACGGCGATGGTGCCACGCGCCGCCACCGCGCCGGTCGAGTCGTGGAGGGAGACGACCGTGACTGGTCCGTTCGTGCGGACCTCGCGCTCGTACGGCGCGGCGGGCGCGTGCTGCGGGTGCTCGGTCAGATCGGTCGTCATGAACCACTCGGACCGGTGGAGCAACTCCAGTCCGGCGGCGCCCACGACGGATTCGACGATGCCCGGGCGCAGCGTGGGTACCGTCAGCCAGGTGGTCTGCCTCGCGGCGGCGACGGTTGCCGCCAGCCGGGCCAAGGATTCGGGCTCCTCGTCCGCACGGAGCGCGAACACCTCGACCTCGCGGCCGAGTTGGTTGCACGTCGACCGCAGGCCATCGCCGGCGGACTCGACCGGCTCGGCCTCGGGCAGGGAGCGGGCCACGGTCCAGCCATTCAGCCAACGTCGTATCAGCTCTGATTCGATCTTCGTCATCCGGCGATTAGAGCATGCCCGCAACCGGTGGACGGGCGAATAACCGTCGTCCCCCGTCGTCCGTCGTCCGTCGTCCGTCGCCAGGCGACACCGCCCTCCATTCGACTTCTCGGCCGGCGGAGCGGGTCGCCCTCCCGAGGGCTGCCGGGCCTTTTGCGTGGCGAGAACCGTAGCGTCATACGTCCCCGTCCAAGGGTGTCCTGCGCCTGCAGCGGCCATCGTGGATCGGCGCCTGGATGACGGGAACCGTGAACAACGGCACAGGTTCGGCTTCACTACGGGCCACCGTGCGACCGCACCACGGTCGACGATCTGTTGCGCGCCTCGGCCTGGGTATACCCCCGCGCGTCCCTGCCGCGTCTGGTCAACCTCGCGGCCTTCTTCGCGTGGATGTTCCTGGCTGACGACCGCGACGACCATGCCGCCCATGTCGAGGCCGCCGCCCCCATCCCCGCACGCGACTTCCTCGAACGCATCACTGCCGGCATGTCCTCGGCCTGGGGTGAACGCTTCATCCGCAACCTGGAGGACTGGACCGCCTCCAACCACGATGTAGCCCGCCATCGCCAGGCCCGTACGGTTCCCACCGAGGCGGAGTACGTGCCCATGCGGCGCCTGAGCTCCGCCTGGGTGTGGTTTTACGATCTCATCGAGTACGCCAACGAGGAGGAACTCCCTGCGTCCTTTCTCGGCACACCGGTCTACCGACGGTGACGGTACCCACGGGCGCGGCCTTCTCCAGCGCCGGAGCCCCCTCCCGCGCCGGCGCCGGCGCCGGAAACGATCAAGGGACCCATGGGCAACGCCCCACAGCACCCCACACCGGACGAAGGCGCCGCCGTTGCAGGGACCGAGTGCCGGCCTGGGCATTGACGCCGCCCGTTTCCCACCTCATGCCGCGCCCTTGGCCCGTTGTGACGTGGTGCGGCTCCCGCACGCCGTAACGGGCAGCCCCATCCCGCTCGATGTCGGCGTGGTCGACGGGGCGGTGGTCCGTTTCACACCGCTCCTCCCCCGTGCGGGGGAGGAGTTCCTCCTGCGAGCCGACGCCTCGTCCGCGCCCCGGCTCGTAGCGTCGGGGTCATGCGATCCGAACCCGGGAAAACCCTCCTGCGCTGGGCATACGCGGCCGTCGCCTGGCTGGTGGTGAGCTTCGTGTGGCACGTGCAGATGGGCGTCATTTACGAGGACGTGATGGACCCCGACGACGGCACTCCGGTGTGGCTCTTCCTCTCCTACGACGCCCTCATCGTCCTCATGTCCGCCGTCGGCGTGGTGTGCGTGCTGGCCACGGTCAGACCATGGGGCCGCAGTGTGCCGTACTGGCTGGTGCGCGCGCCCCTGTGGATCGGCTGCGCGGTCCTGACGATGCGGGGCGTGCCCGGCCTCGTCGAGAACATCACCACGGCAACGGGACTCACTCCGCACGGCCTGCTCGGGATGGAGAAGGAGGCCGTTGACACAGGATCATGGGACTTCTGGAAGACCATGGTGATCAACGGCTACTTCTTCCTCGGCTCGGTGCTCCTCGTGCCGACCACCGTGTTGTCCCGCCGAAGCCGAGGTACGGCGAAGACGCCGCGAACGGTGGATCGTCCGGCGCGACCCGCCCAGACGCGCTTCTGAGAGCGGTGGCGGTATGGGGTACTGCCGGGCGGTAGCCCCTCCGAACGCATCAGGTGCCCAGGCGTGTACGGGCCGCGGCGAGGCGCCGCTGTGCGGTTGCGCTCTCCGAGTCCGAATCGCTGGGCGACTTCGGTGGCGGTCGGCTCGTCTTGGGGGAGCAAGGACGCTGAGGGGGGACGGCCCGACGCTGCGCGGCCGGTGACGGGGCGTAGGCCCCGCGCCGTGGCGCGGGGCCGGCCTCAGTCCTCAGGTCAGCCGCAGAACGGAATGTCTCCGAGGTTCTTGGCGTAGCGGGCCGCGATCCAGCCGCGACTGTCCGCGAGGCGGTACCAGAGCTGGTTGTCTCCGACCATCTCGCCCTTCACCTTGCAGGTGATGGGGACGAGCGTGCCGGGCTTGATGTGCCCGGCGGTCTTGTTGTCGCGGTGCGGGCCGCTGTGGACCGGCAGCGGGCCGTGCGAGACGCCCCCTGCTGGCCCCGGGCGCCGGGCTGGCCCTGCTCGCCCTTCGGGGCGGAACTCCTGGGGATCCGGTCAGGCTGCGGTGGGAGCCGGGGTCACCCCGCTGATGCGGACCCGGGGGCGCCGTTGACAGCCTCCGCTTGCCTCCTGGGGAAAGCCACGACGAGGAGCGCGAGCGGAATGGCGACGCCCAAGCCGAGCAGGACGAGCAGGATGGGAAGCCCGGCTACGGCGGTGTGTGCGGCGAAGTGCAGGTGAATGAGGAAGTGCGCGAACGACCACAACAGATACGACACCAGGGCCGCACGGACCAGGCCGGCCCGCATGGTCACCGCGCCGGCGCCGAGCACGACTGCGGCCGCCAAGTTCATGGCTCCGTAGTCCAGCATCAGGTGCGGGTTGTAGTCCATGCCCAGGTTGACCCACGGGAGGCTGAAGAATCCCTCGGGTGACACCAGGACCCACACGCCCAGGGCCCCGTCAATGAAGGTGAGCAGGGACAGTCCGCCGCGCAGCCAGACCACTCGGCGGCCACTCAGCGTTCTGGTTCGATTGGTTACCACGATTGACTCCATATCCCTATGACAGGGCGGCACCGCGGAACGTGACAGCTCCGGCTCAGACGGGCCCCGCATCACCGACGTGAACCCGGCTCCCCCACAGCCGCGCCAGAGAGCCGGGACCGCCGGTCGCGGAGCGGTCTCGCCGCTCGTTGATCTGTTGCTCGGGGAGCGGGTGGGGAACGGGATCGAAATGGCTGGGGTGCTGCGGGGCCACTGGGACGGGGCAGGAGACGGCACGGCCGGGGCGTCTTTGAAGTGTTCCGGGCTGGTCCAGGCCCGCCGGGTCATCGACGCGTCGACGCGGCGGGCGGGGTCGCCTCTGTACGACCTGCGCGAAATCGAGCCAGCCCGTGAGGGAGGGATGGCGGCGGTCCGCTTCGGGCTTCCGCACCCCGACGTCACGACTTGCCAGGGCCATCCAGGCGTTCCGTGGGGCCGGCGAAGGGCAGGAACAGGGTTCGGGTGGCGAGCAGCCAGGTGTCGTCCACCCTACGAAAGGTGTCTTCGTAATGTCCCACTTGAGCCGGAGGCCGGGGCGGCACCATGCCCTCGGAGTAGCCGTCGACCCGGTACGTGGCGAAGTAGGTGGTGGCAGCCGCCGTTTCCGGAGAGTTCACGGTGACCAGGATGTTGGTGCACATGCGACGCGACAGCCGGTCCGCAGGCCGTCCGTCGAAGTAGTCACGAAGCGCATCGCGGCCCGCTATGCGGCGATCGCCGGCGGGCCATTCCCAGATGCCGTCCGGCGTGAACAGGTCCGCCACCGAGCTCGGGTCCCCAAGGTCGAGACGGCGAACGAACTCGACGATCAGCCGCTCACAGGCCCGCTCGGCGATCAGCCGTTCCATCCCGTCAAGAGTGTCGGAAGTCATGATCAACTCATATCAGACCGCTCATGGACGCGGGAGGGTTTCCCGGTCGGCACTCAGCGTCTGCGCCAAGCCCGCGCGTTCGCGTCATCTGCTTCTCGACCAGGGACGCCGTTCACGGAATGTCCTGTTCAACGCCATCACGCACCGACTTCCCCTCGGTGACGATATCTGCGTGACGGGCGGGTGTGTTTCGTACGGCGTTCACGGAAGCGAGGCCGACCGCAGGTGAGGGAGTTGCTGCGGGCGCGCCGCCTCGTGCTGCCTGGAAGAGCTCAGGGTGAGTATTGAGGTTGTTGTCGAGCCGGAGCTCGGGGGTGTCGACGAGGGCGATGGTGGTCAGTGCACGGGTGCGGGAGTTGAGTTGAGGGTGACGGGTTCACCCCGGCTTCGTCGAGTACGGGCCGTCCGGGCTGCTGGCGGTCTCTTCGGTGAGGGTGAGGGTGAAGTCGCCTGGGGTCTCGTTGAGGATGACCAGCGAAGCCATCGCCGGGCTGGATGAAGGCTTGGACCTGGTCGATCTCGGTGTCGGTGAGTCGTCGTCCGCCACGGCGGCGTCGATCACGCCGGACACCGCCGTTCGACCACGGAGGCTGTCCACCTGCGCCGCACCCCCTATGGCGGCATCCTGCCGTGCACCGAACGGCGCAGGGCGGTACCGGCGAGGCGGTGGGCGGCGTCGGGGAGCCGGCGCCTCGGTCGGCCGCGGTCACCGCCACTCCCCAGTCGCTTCCCGACACGGTGCATAGACCGAGGAGGTACCCGCGTGTCTGCGTACCTTGTTCAGTGCCTCGTGTATGGCGGCGGCGATGTCCGAAGGCAAGAGACCGGACCGGCGGAGCGGGCCCTCGGTCGGTTTCAGTCGGGGTGGGCGGGGGCTTGTAGTTCGACCTTGTATCCGCCTCGGGGGGTGGGTTGGGCCGTGAGGGTGCCGTGGAGTAGTTCGGCGCGTTCTTTCAGGCCGATGAGGCCGTGGCGGGCGCTGGGCAGGGGGACGGTCGGGCGGGTGGGGGCGGTGTTGGTGACGGTGACGCCGAAGTGGTGTGCGTCGTGCCACAGGTGTACTGCGGCGTGGGCTCCTGGAGCGTGTTTGCGCACGTTGGTCAGGGCTTCCTGGATCGTGCGGTAGACGGTGCGCTGGGCGGTCGTGCTGATGCCGGGAGGAAGTTCTCCGGTCAGGGTGGTCTCGATGCCGCTGTTGGCGATGAGCTGCTGGAGGTCGGCGAGGGTGGGCTGGGGGGCGAGTTCGGTCTCCTTGCCGGCGGAGGCGCGGAGCAGGGTGACCATGTGACGGAGTTCGTCGAGGGTGTTCGCGCTCAGGGTGCGGATGGTGCGGGCGGCGTCGCGGGCGTCGGGGTCCTTGGCGGCGACCTGGAGGGCGCCGGCCTGGACGGCGATGAGGCTGACCTGGTGGGAGACGACGTCGTGCATCTCGCGGGCGAGCTGGGCCCGTTCGCGGGCTAGGACGGTCTGGGCGTGCAGGGCGCGTTCGTGTTCCCGGGCCTCTTCGACCTCGACGAGTTGCCGGGCCACGTCGTGCCTGGCCTGGACGAGTTGGCCGAACAGCACGGGGGCGGTGGCGGTGGCCAGCGTGTAGACGAACTGGACGAGCGTCCAGGTCCGGCCGTCGGCGAAGGAGTCGGACAAGGGCCAGACGAGGGTGGCCGCAGCAGCGTTCAGCAGGGCGCAGCCGGCCAGCAGCGGGCGGTTGCGGGTGGACGCGGCCAGGGTGTACAGGGCGGCGATCGGCGCGACCGCCACGTCCATGAACAGGGTCATGGGCAGCGTCAGCAGGAAGACGGCCAGCGGGAGGCGCCTGCGCAGGAACAGTCCGGCGGAGCCCACAGCGGCGCAGGCCCACATCAGAGGGGTGCCCTCGCCCACGAGGCTGATCCATGCGTCGAGGGCGGCCAGCACCACGAGTACCGTGTCGAAGGCCCAGGACGGCAGGCGCCGCCACAGTGCGCGGCCGGTGCTCATCGTCCGTTGCCCCGTGCCGCGTCGTCGTTCCGTGTGAGCAGTCCGGCCCGTTCGGCGAGGAGTGCGGCCTGGACACGGCTGGTGACCCGCAGCTTGGTCAGGATCGAGCTGACGTGGTCCTTGACGGTGCCCGTGCTCAGATGGATGCGGGTGCCGATGTCGGCGTTGGACAGGCCTTCCGCGACCAGGACGAGGACGGTGCGTTCCCGGTCGCTGAGCAGGCCGATGCGTGCCACGTCCGCGTCCTGGGGTGCTCCCGCTCCCGGGTGGCTGCGCAGCAGTGCGCGTGAGGCTTTCGGGGACATCACCACACCGCCCGCGGCCAGGGTGCGGACCAGCTGGGCGAGCTGTTCGGGTTCGGTGTCCTTGAGGAGGAAGCCGGCGGCTCCCGAGCGCAATGCGGTCAGGATGTACTCGTCGGTGTCGAAGGTGGTCAGCATGGCCACGTGCGGCGGGTCGGGCAGTTCCTGGATCTGCCGCAGGACGGTCAGGCCGTCCACGTCCGGCATGCGGATGTCGAGGAGCACCACGTCCGGCCGCTCGCGCCGGATCACGTCGGCCGCGTGCGCCCCATCGGCGGTCGCCACGACCTCGATGCCGTCGGACGCGTTCAGGATCATCTGGAAGCCGGACCGCACCAGGGCCTCGTCGTCCACCACCACTACCCGGATCACCGGCGTCCCGCCTCACGCTCTCGTCTGCTCTGTTCTCGTACGGTGTTCGCCTGCCGCCGACCGTACGCCCGGCAGGGTACGCGGTGGTGCGATCACCCCTGGGCTGTGGACACTCGGCGGGCCGGCTCCAGCCGTTCGGGGGGGGTTATGCGGCCCATCGGCAGGTGGGCGGGTGCGGCTCGGTGATGGTGCGGAGGCCTGTACGGGGCGGTGCCGGCCGGCTCCAGGGTGATCGGCCGGGGTGCTGTCCGCCGGTCGGCGGGGTGGTCCCGGCCTGTCGGCGGGGGTGTCACCGCAGCCTGCCGGATGGTCCGCCTTCTGGCGAGACGACGAGATTGTCCGTATGACACAGATACAGCCGCCGCAGAAGACTGCGGCTCCGCAGGAGAGCTCGCCTCCACGGACCGCGACCTCGCCCGGGTCCGCCGGGAAGGCCACGGGCGGTCCCTCGATGGGACGTCTGGTCGGGGTGGATCTCGCCCGCGCGCTGGCGGTGTTCGGCATGTACATCGTGCACATCGGCCCGATGCTGGAGAACACGAGCGGCGTCGGTACGTGGGTCCGGTTCCTGGCCGACGGTCACTCGTCGGTCCTCTTCGCCACCCTCGCCGGGTTCTCGCTGATGCTGATCGCCGGCCGTCGTGAGCCGAAGACCGGGCTCGCCGGCCGCCAGGCGAGGGCGCGGATCGCGATCCGCGCCGTGATCCTGCTGGTGCTCGGCAGCGTGCTGGCGATGGAGTACGGGGACGTCATCATCCTCGGCTTCTACGGCGTCTACTTCCTGCTCGCCCTGCCCCTGCTGCGGCTGTCCGCCAGGACTCTGGCGATCACCGCTGCAGGGCTCGCGCTCGTCACTCCGCAGCTGGCGTTCGTCCTGAAGACGTGGCTGAGCGGGTCCGTCCTGCAGAGCATCAACGCCTACGACCCGCTCGAGAAGCTCAACGACGTGGGAGTCGTCGATCTGCTGCTCACGGGCCTCTACCCGACGATCACGTGGATGCCGTTCCTGATCGCCGGCATGGCGCTGGCCCGCCTCGACCTGTCCGCCCCCGCCGTCCAGCGGCGCCTTGCCGCGCTCGGTGCCGCCCTCACCGTGGCCGCGTACGGCCTGTCCCTGCTGCTTGCGGGCAAGGACGCGGCGTTCGGCGGGATCGGGGGCTCGTCCAGCGGCTCCGGGGCGGGGCCCGGTGGCAGCGGGGCGGGGTCGGGTGGCAGCGGGGGCGGCGAGCAGCTCGTGTCGTCGGCCTCGGACTTGCTGGGTGCCGGTCCGCACACCGGCACCACGTTCGACATCCTCGGCAGTGTGGGCGTCGCGGTCCTCGTGATCGTGGGCGCGACCGTGCTGATGGACCGCCTCCCGCGACTGCACCGTCTGGCGAAGCCCGTCATCGCGGTGGGCACCATGTCCCTGACGGCCTACGTGGGCCACTTCCTCGCACAGTCCGCGTGGCCCGCTTCCGCCGCCGGCACCACGAAGTCCTGGGTGCCCGTACTCCTGTACATCCTCGGGGCGGTCGTGTTCGCCGCGATCTGGTCCCGCTTCTTCCGCCGCGGCCCGCTGGAGTATCTCCTGAACGCCACCACCAAGCCCGCCAAGTACATCCGCTGAGGTCCGGGGTCGGGGTGGCTCGGCGCCCTGCCCCACCCCGACCTGGACAGCCGGCCCGCCTCACTCGCGAGGGCGGCCCGTCGAGGTCAAGGAGCTGGGTCGCGGCAAGCTGTGCGTATCGGCGATGACGTCCCGCAGCGCCAGCTCGTTGACGGCGTCGAGCTGGGAGGTCGCCTCGTCCAGGAGCAGCAGCCGGGGCCTGCGCAGCAGCGCGCGGGCGATGGCGATGCGCCGGCGCTCGCCGCCCGAGAGCTTCGAGCCGCGGTGCCCGACCAGGGTGTCAAGGCCGTGCGGGAGACGTGCGACGAGGCCGTCGAGCCTGGTCCGGGAGAGGACCTCGCGGATGTCGTCGCCGGTCGCCGGTCGGGCGCGGCGAAGACCAGGTTCTCCCGCATCGTGGCGTCGGCCCGGCGGGCGTGGAGCCACGGGCGGTCTCCCGCTCCTCGGCGCCGGACGCCTTCACCGTGCGGTAGGCGCCGAACACCCGCTCCAGGACGGTGGACATCTCCCCCACAGCCTCCTGCGCGCGCTCGGCTGCCCGCCCGATCTTCGGCATCACCAGGACGGCCGACCAGCCCGACGACCGCGACCACGGCGAGTGTGACACCGAGCAGGACCGCGTCCAGGAAGGCCATCACCACGACCGCCGCGATCAGCGTGACCGTCCCCGTCGCGGCGTTGACCACCGCCTGCGTCGTGACGGCCCGCAGCAGCGTGGTGTCGGAGGTCACCCGGGACATCAGATCGCCCGGCTGCCAGCAGGCCCAGAAGGTCGCCTGTCGCTCGGCTCGTTCGTGCGGCGCGGCGGGCTCGGGCTTTCGCCGGGCCCGCCGCGCCGACTGCGCTCCGGAGCCGGAGCGTGTCGCGTCGTCAGCGCTGCTGTGTCAGCAGGCCCGGCCGGTAGGGCAACAGGCCGTAGTCGCCGCCCACGTTGGGGTCGCGTCCCTGGTAGAGGAACTGCAGGTTGCAGGGATCGACGGTGAAGGTCTGATCGGCGCTGGTGCGGATCAGTTCGCCGTGACTGATGTCGTTCGTCCAGGTGGCGCCACTGTTGGCCTTGCCGGCGAAGGGGTTGCTCTCGGTCGCGGCCTGGGGCGTCCATGCGCCGTCCAGGCTGGTGGCCGTGAACGAGCGGAAGTATCGGCCCTGCGAGCCGATCGCCTCGACGATCATGAGGTATTTGTTCTGGCCCTGGAGCTTGTAGACCTGCGGGGCTTCGAACAGGTTGTTCGTCGTGTCGCTCATGATCACTGTGGAGTTCGTGCCGAAACTGCCCGGGAAGTTCCCGATCGGCATGCTGGCCCGGTAGATCTTGCCGTTGTCACCGGCGAAGAACAGGTACATGTTCGTCCCGTCACCGATGAGCGTCTGGTCGATGGGGCCCGTTCCGGAGCCGCCGATGCTTCCGGAGAAGAGCACCTGCGGTGACGACCAGCCATTGGGGTTGGTGGGGTCGGTCGAGGTCCGGTAGGAGAAGGCGGCCCCACCCCACTGGTAGGCGAGCACCCAGATGTTCTTCGGCGCGAAGTAGAAGAGGGTGGGCGCGACGGTGGAGGAGGACATCCCGTTCTGGGCGGCCGAGGCCATCTCCGGCCAGTTGGTGAACAGGCCGAAGTTCATCGAACCCCAATTGTTCCCCGTGTCGTGCGTCGTCGCGTAGACGAGCTGCCGGCCGTTGTAGGGGGCGACGGTGAAGTCCTTGAGCGAGGCCCATCCCGGCTTGGGCTGCGCCAGCGGGCCGGTTGACGTCCAGCGGTACGACGACGGGAGGCTGCAGGTGCCGGGGGTGCCGCCACCGGCCCGTACGAGCTGCCACTGCTGGTTGGTGCCGCCCCAGTCGTCGTACTGGACGACGTTCGCGTTGTCGGCGGTGGATCCGCCCTGCACTTCGAGGGCCTTGTTGCTGTGGCGCGCGATGAGCCTCACGTAGCCGTCCGGGCTGTCGGCCAGCCGCCACTGCTGGTTGGTCCCGTTCACGTCGGCCCACTGGACGATCGGGGCGCCGTTCGCGGTGGACCCGTTCTGGACGTCCAGCACCTTGCCGGAGTGCCGGGACTTGATGCGGTAGTAGCCGCCGCCCGAGTCGACGAACTGCCACAGCTGCTGGTTCTGGTCGTTCCTGGTCCACTGGGTGATGCGGGCCCCGTCGGTGGTTGCCAGGTTGTAGACGTCCAGGGCCTTGCCGCTGTTGCGGTTGACCAGCACGTACGTGGCGTTGGGGTCGATGGCCGGCGCCGCGCCGGCGGGCTGCGCACCGAGGAACGCCGCCAGGAGCAGCAAGGGTGCCAGGAGGGCGAGCAGGCGTCGTGTCAGGGGGACTGGGGACGGATGGCGGAACGACATCAGGAGAGCTCCTTGTGGGGCGGGGGTGAGGTGTCCGCGGGGGTGGCCGCGGCCGGAGATGTTAGCGCTAACAAATATGCGATGGCCGGTATGGCCAGTCGTTTCACGACGCGTCAGCCCTTGGTGGCGCCCGCGGTGAGGCCACCGATCAACTGCCGCTCGGCGACGGCGTAGAACGCGAGGGCGGGGACCATGGCGAGCACGATGTAGGCGAGGACAAGCGCGTAGTCGGTCGAGTACTGGCCCTGGAACTGCTGGACTCCGACCGGGATCGTCTGCCATGTCGGGTCGTCGAACACCAGCAGCGGCAGGAAGAAGTTGTTCCAGCTCGCGACGACCGCCAGCACGGACACCGTGCCGAGCGCCGGGCGCGCCATCGGCAGCAGGATCTGCCAGAAGAAGCGGAACTTGCCGCAGCCGTCCATGACGGCCGCTTCCTCGACCTCCGCCGGGATGGTCCGGAAGAAGCCGCGCAGAATGGTGATCGTCATGGGGAGCCCGAAGGCGGCCTGTGGAAGGACCACTCCGAGCGGGTTGTCGAGCAGGTCGAAATCGCGCAGCAGCAGGAACAACGGCAGGACGGCCACGGCGAACGGGAACATCAGCCCGATCGTGAACAGCGTGTAGAACAGCTCCCTGCCCCGGAAGGCGTAGCGGGCCAGCACGAACGCCGCCATCGCGGACGCCGCCACCGTGCAGCACGTCGTGCCGATCGCGATGCCCGCACTGTTGGCGATCTGCCGCCAGAACATACCGTTGCCGAGGATGCCGGTGTAGTTGCCGGCCTTCCACTGCTCGGGCAGCCCGAACGGGTTGGCCGTCAGCTCGCCGGTGCTCTTGAACCCGGAGATCACCGCGTAGGCCAGCGGCACGACGACGAACGCGCCGATCAGCCATACCACGGCGTGCAGCGACAGGCCGCGTGCCGTCCTGCGGGCGTTCATCGGCCACCTCCCGCGGTGACGGCCCCGCTCAGGTCACGGCGGAGCACGTATCGCTGGTAGAAGAGGGAGAAGACGAGGCTGATCATGAACAGCACCACGCTGATCGCGCTGGCATAGCCGACCTGGTAGCGCTTGAACCCGAACTGGAACATCGTGATTGCCATCGTCTCGGAGGAGTGGTTGGGTCCGCCCGCGGTCATGACCCAGACGAGGTCGAAGAGCTGGATGGATCCGATGACCGAAAGGAAGGCGCTGATCCGGATCGTCGGTCCGAGCAGCGGCAGCGTCACGTGCCGGAAGCGCTGCCAGACGCCGGCGCCGTCGATGGAGGCGGCCTCGAGGATCTCGCCCGGGATGCTCTGCAGTCCGGCGAGGAAGAGCATCATGTGGAAGCCGAAGTACTTCCAGGTCATCACCACGAAGAGGGTCGGCATGACGGTCGAGGAATCGGCGAGCCACTTCCCCCGCAGCCCCTCCAGGCCGAGGGCACCGGCCAGATGGTCGGCCATGCCGGCACCCGGAAGGAAGACCATCGTGAAGAGGACCGCCGTGACCACCTCGGACAGGATGTACGGCGCGAAGAACAGCATCCGGTAGACGGCCCGGCCGCGCAGCCTCTGGTTGAGGAGGACGGCGGTGAACAGCGCGAACGGCAGCTGCACCGTGATCGACAGGGCGATCAGGTACAGCCCGCGCTCGAGATCACCGAGGAAGACCTGGTCGTCGAAGAGCCTGGCGTAGTTCTCGAAGCCGACGAAGTCGTCCATGGGGCCGGTCCCGCCCCACTTGAAGAGGCCCGCGTAGACGGCGACGGCGATCGGGGCGAGGACGAAGACGAGGAAGAGGACCAGAGCCGGGACGAGGAACCAGGCCACCGACGCCCAGCTCCGCAACCCGCGCAGGCCTGGGCGTGCCGGGGCGGGCGGTTCCGCCGGCACGGCGTCCCGCGTCCGCTCCTGGGTCAGGGTGGACTCGGAGCTAGGCACCCTTCGCAGCCTCGGTTATCGACGTGGTGACCTGCTCGGGCGTCTTCTTGCCCGCGATGAGGTCGGCGACGCTGTCGTTGACCTCCTGGCCGACCGCCGGCGGGTAGGCCTGGTCGAGGAAGAGCTGGAAGCCCGTCGCCTGGACCAGGCTGTCGGCCACCACCCTCCTGTTGGGGTCGGCGAGCCGGCTCTCGGCGCCTTTGACCACCGGCAGGTAGCCGTTGGAGGCCAGCAGCTTGGACTCGTTCTCCAGGACGAGGAACTTCAGGAAGTCCAATGCCTCCTTCGGGGCGCCCCGGCGCAGTGCGAAGCCGCCGCCACCGCCGAACACCTCGGTGACCTGGCCGACGCCGCCGTCGACCGCCGGGAAGGGGAAGAAGCCCAGGTCCGCTCCGAGGTCCGCGCCCGCGTCCTTCTGGACCGACGGCCCCCACTGGCCCATCAGCTCCATGGCGGCCTTGCCGTTCCCCATGGTCGCGGCCTGGCCGCCGGGAGTGGCGTAGCCGGCGCCGAGGAAGCCCGGCTGGAAGGGCTGGAGGTCGACCAGCTCCTTGAGGTGGCTGCCCGCCCGGACGAAACCGGCGCCGGTGAAGTCCTTGGTTTCCGCGGCCTGCCGCAGGGCGGGGAGTCCTGCGACGCGCATCGCGAGGTAGGCCCAGTAGAAGTGGCCCGGCCATTTCTCCTTGCCCGCGAGGGCGATCGGAGTGACGCCCGCGGCCTTGAGCTTCCTGACGTCTTCGAGGAGCTCGGCCCAGGTGGCCGGCGGAGCGGTGATGCCGGCCTTGGCGAAGAGCTTCTTGTTGTACCAGAAGCCGACCATGCCGACGTCGTAGGGCACCGCGTAGATCCGGCCATCGAACCGATAGGCCTGAAGCGAGACGGGGGTGAGGTCGGATGCCCAGCCGAACGCGTCGGTGAGGTCCTCGACCAGCCCCGCGTCGACCTGCTGCCGCAGCACGCCGCCGCCCCAGGTCTGGAACACGTCGGGGAGTCTGCCCGACGAAGTGGTGGCCGTGAGCTTGGACTTGAACGCCTCGTTCTCCAACGAGGTCGTCTTGATCGTGATGTTCGGGTGGGCGGCCGTGAACGCCGAGGAGATCTGCGGGAACAGGGACTTGCCCGGTTCCGTCGTGGCGATGTTCCACCAGGCGAAGGCCACCGTGCCGTCGGCCGCCCGCGCCGAGCCGGAGTCCCCGCCACCGCAGGCCGCGGTCAGCGAGACGGACAGAGCGGTCAGGCCCGAGAGCGCGAGGAAACTTCGTCGACTCGGGGGTGTGCTGGCCATAGGACCTCCGGGGTGAGGAAAGCCGGTTCGAGTTCGAAAATGTTTCGTAACATTCTCGAATTCGCGCTGCCACAAACTAGGAACGTGAGGCCCTCCGGTCAAGCCTTCTCGCCGAATTGTCTTACAAACAAGGCGTCTTGATGCTTGACAACCAAGTCGCGCCAGCCGGAAACTCCTCGAAAGTTTGCGATACCTGTCGCCAGCCCGAGGCGGCCGCGCGGAGGAGAGAAGTTGAGCGAGCAGCGTCCGACCCTGGCCCTCATCGCCGCTGAGGCGGGGGTCTCCCAGGCCACCGTGTCCAAGGTGATCAACGGCCGCTCCGATGTCGCAGCTTCGACCCGCGAACGGATCGAGAGCCTGCTGCGATCCCACCACTACCTCTCCCCCGGCCGGCAGGGCAGGGCCCGCAGGTCGGGCCTGGTCGACTTGATCATCGGCGGTCTGGACAGCGCGTGGGCGGTGGAGATACTGCGCGGCGTCGAGGCCGAGTGCGCCCAGCGGAGCGTCGGCACCGTCGTGTCGCTCGTCCCGCCGGGCGAGGCCACGCCGTCGAGCTGGGCCGCGCTGCCGGTCCTGCACCACAGCGACGGCGTCATCCTCGTCACGGCCTCGGTCACCCGGGCCCAGCGCGCCCAGGTCGAACAGGCCGGGGTGGCGCTGGTCGTCATCGACCCGATCGACCTGCCGGGCAACGGTGTGCCGAGCATCGGCGCGACCAACTGGGCGGGCGGCCTGGCCGCTACGGAGCACCTGCTGGAGCTGGGGCACCGCCGGATCGCCGCGATCGGCGGGCGCAAAGAGATGCTCTGCAGCCGGGCCCGCATCGACGGGTACCGCACCGCGCTGGAGCAGGCCGGGATCGAGGTAGACCGCGACCTGATCCGGTTCGGCGACTTCCAGCACGAGGGCGGGTTCCAGCGGGCCCGGGAACTGCTCGCCCTCCCCGAGCCCCCGACCGCCGTCTTCGCCGGTAGCGACCAGCAGGCGATGGGCGTCTACGAAGCCGCCCGGCAGGCCGGACTGAGCGTCCCGCTGGACCTCAGCGTGGTCGGCTTCGACGACCTGCCCGTGTGCGAGTGGCTGTCACCGCCGCTGACGACGGTGCGCCAGCCGCTGGAGGAGATGGGCCGGCTCGCCGCCCGCACGCTCTTCCAACTGCTGGACGGCCAGCCCCTGGTCAGCCCCCGGATGGAGCTCTCGACCGAGCTCAAGGTCCGGCTGTCCACCGCCCCGCCCCGTCTCTAGGAGGACTCCTTGACCGAGCCCTGGCGTGACCCCCTCCTGCCCGTGTCCGTGCGCGTCGCCGATCTGCTGAATCGGATGACGCTGGAAGAGAAGGCGGGTCAGCTCACCGGCTTCTGGGCGCAGCCCTCGGCTCCGGGAACACCGGTCGCGCCCATGGAGGACGATTCCGGCGAGTGCGCTCCCGGCCTCGACCACCTCGCCGCCCATGGGCTCGGCCAGCTCACCCGGGTGTACGGCACCGCACCGATCACCGCGAAAGCCGGCATGGAGCGGCTCGCCTCGCTCCAGCGGCAGGTGACCGGATCCGGCCGGTTCGGGATACCGGCGGTCGCTCACGAGGAGTGCCTGACCGGGTTCATGACGTGGGGGGCGACGGTCTTCCCCGCGCCGCCGGCCTGGGGCGCGACCTTCGACCCCGGGCTGGTGCGCCGGATGGCCGCCGCCATCGGCGCGGGGATGCGGCGGGCCGGCGTCCACCAGGGGCTGGCTCCGGTGCTCGACGTGGTCCGGGACTACCGGTGGGGCAGGACCGAGGAGTGCATCGGCGAGGATCCCTATCTCGTCGGAGCGATCGGCACCGCCTACGTGCAGGGTTTGGAAGGGGCCGGGATCGTGGCGACGCTCAAGCACTTCGCCGGGTACTCGGCCTCACGGGGCGGCCGGAACATGGCCCCCGTCTCCGCGGGGCCGCGCGAGTTCAGCGACGTGCTGGTCGAGCCTTTCGTACGGGCCCTGCGCGAGGGAGGCGCCCGGTCGGTGATGAACAGTTACACCGACGTGGACGGCGTCCCGGCGGCCGCCGACGCACGGCTGCTGACCGGGCTGCTCAGGGAGGAACTCGGTTTCACCGGTGTGGTCGTCGCCGACTACTACGCCGTCTCCTTCCTGGAGAGCCGGCACGGCGTCGCCGGATCGCGCGGGGCCGCCGGCGCGCTGGCGCTGACCGCCGGGATCGATGTCGAACTGCCCACGGCCCGCTGCTACGGCGAGCCGCTGACCGGACTCGTGCGCTCGGGAGGCGTACCGGAGGAGTTCATCGACCGGGCCGCGGAACGGGTCCTGCTGCAGAAGGCCGAACTCGGCCTGCTCGACCCCGACTGGGAACCCGTCGAGCCCGAGGCGGTGGACCTCGATCCGCCGGAGAACCGGGCACTGGCCAGGCTCGTGGCCGAACGGTCCACCGTGCTGCTCGCCAACGACGGCATCCTGCCGCTGCGGCCGTGCCGGGTCGCGCTCCACGGGCCTTACGCCGGCGAACCCCGGTCCTTCCTCGGCTGTTACGCCTTCCCCAACCACGTCGCTCCGCCCGGCGAGCCGGGGCTGGAGATCCCGACGCTCGGCGAGGCGCTCGGCGCTGCCGGGTTCACGGTCACCGAGGAGGATCCGGACGTGAACGTGCTGGTGCTCGGGGACCGGGCCGGCTTGTTCGGCCGGGGCACCTCCGGAGAGGGCTGCGACGCCGAGACCCTCGATCTGCCCGGTGACCAGGCCGCACTCGGATCCGCCGTTCTGGACTCCGGGGTGCCGACCGTCCTGGTCCTCGTCTCCGGACGGCCCTACGCGCTCGGCGCGCTGGCCGGGCGCGCGTCGGCCGTGATACAGGCCTTCTTCCCCGGGGAGGAGGGGGCTACGGCGCTGGCCCGGATCATCAGCGGGGCCGCGGAACCGTCGGGACGGCTGCCCGTCTCCATCCCCCGCCGGGCCGGCGGCCAGCCCGGCACGTACCTGCACGCCAGGCTCGGCGGGCGCACCGACTGGAGCTCGGTGGACCCGACCCCGCTGTTCCCGTTCGGACACGGGCTGAGCTGGACCAGCTTCGCCTTCTCGGGGCTGTCGGTGGATCCCGTCGCCGCGACGGACGGGGCCGTCGCCATTTCGGTCACCGCGCGCAACGTCGGCGAGGTGGCGGGGACGGAGGTGGTCCAGCTGTACCTCTCCGACCCCGTGGCGTCCGTCGTCCGGCCGCAGCGGTGGCTCGCCGGGTTCGCCAGGGTCGAGCTGGCTCCGGGCGCGGCCGCCCGGGTCACGTTCTCCGTCCATGCCGACCGGACCTCCTTCACCGGGCTCGACCTGCGCAGAAGGGTGGAGCCCGGGGAGATCGGCGTGGCCGTCGGACGGTCCAGCGGCGACCTTCCGCTCCAGGGCTCCTTCACTCTGCGGGGCCCGGTACGTCACCCGGCGGCCGACCGGGTGCTGTCCGTGCCGGTCGAGATCGTGCCGGTTCCATGACCGGGTTCTCCGGTGATCCCGTGCTGCCCGGGTTCCGGCCCGACCCGTCCGTCTGCCGGGTGGGAGCGGACTACTACCTGGTCACGTCCAGCTTCGAATGGTTCCCGGGCCTTCCCGTCTTCCACAGCCGTGATCTCGTGAACTGGCGGCGCATCGGCTCCGCGCTCGACCGGCCGTCCCAGCTCGACCTCGACGGCTGCGGGCCCTCACGGGGCCTGTTCGCACCGACGATCCGGCACCATGACGGGGTCTTCCATCTCGTCTGCACGCTGATGGACGGCCCCGGTCACTTCGTCGTCACGGCGGCCGATCCGGCGGGGCCGTGGTCGCAGCCGCACTGGCTGGAAGGCGAGGGCTTCGACCCGTCGCTGTTCTTCGACGACGGGCCGGGCGGAAGCGGCGTCCGGGCATGGTTCACGGCCGCCCGCGTGCTGGACGAGGACGCCGGCCGCACCGAGATCTGGATGCGCGAGTACCTTCCGCGCGAACGACGGCTCACGGGACCCGAGTACGTCCTGTGGTCGGGGAGCCGCCCGGGCGCCCGATGGTCGGAAGCCCCGCACCTCTACAGGATCGACGGCACCTTTCTTCTGCTCACCGCCGAGGGCGGCACCGATGTGGACCACAGCGTGGTGGCCGCCCGCGCCGACCGCGTGACCGGCCCCTACGAGGGCGCCCCCGGCAACCCGGTGCTGCCGCCCGCCGGGGGCCCGGTCACCTGCACCGGGCACGCCGACCTCGTCCAGACCCCGGACGGCGACTGGCGGGCCGTCCTCCTGGGCGTCCGCCCGGGGTCGGCCCTCGGCCGCGAGACCTTCCTCAGCCGGATCACCTGGGACGAGGGCTGGCCGGTCTTCTCCCCCGTCAGCCACACCGGCCCGCGCCGCCCGCTCCACGACGGCTTCGCCACCCTCTCCCCCGACTGGAGCACCCTGCGCACCCCGCCCGAACGGTTCTGGACCACCGGTGACGGGCTCCGCCTCCGGCTCCGGCCCGAACGCCTCGGCGGACGCACCACCCCGTCCCTCCTGGCCCGCCCCCAGGAGCAGCCCGACTGCGACGTCTCCACGGAACTGCACTTCACCCCCGCCGCACCGGGCGAAGAGGCGGGTCTCGCCGTGGTCCTCGACGACGACAGCCATCTCCTCCTCCTTCGCACCACGGAAGGGCTCAGCCTGCGCCACGGGCCCGAGGTCCTGGCCCGCGTTCCCGTCCCGCCGGGGCCCGTCCGTCTGGGGGTCCGCATCCGCGGCTTCCGCCACACCTTCGCCCATGCGGCACCCGGCGGAGCCTGGCAGGACCTGCCCGCCGTCGAAGCCACCTTCCTCACCCCGCTGTTCACCAGCGTCCAGCTCGGCCTCTACGCCACCTCCAACGGCCGCCCCTCCACCAGCCAAGCCCACTTCACGTGGTTCGACCTCACGTACCCGAGCCGGCAGGAACCGCCCGGACACCGGCGTCGATAACGCCCGCGGCCCGTCCACGGTTCCGCCCGCCGGCCCCCCGCCCCGGGCAGCGCACTGCCACGACCGGAAGCGTTTCCCTTCCCCCCCACCGGAGGACCAACCATGCGCACGTCCGTCCGAACCGCATCCGCACTGCTGGCCGGTGTCCTCGCCGCCGGTCTCTCCCTGCTCCCCGCCGGCCCGGCGTACGCCGCCGACCCGACCACCATGACCAGCGGTTTCTACACCGACCCCGACAACTCCGCCCTGCGGTGGGCCAACGCGAACCCCGGCGACGGCCGGGCGGCGGCGATCCGGACGTCCATCGCGAACACCCCGGCAGCCCGCTGGTTCGGCAACTGGAGCGGCGACATCGGTACGGCCGCCGGCGCCTACGTCGGCCGCGCGGACGCCTCCGACAAGCTGCCGATCCTGGTCGCGTACAACATCCCGGACCGGGACATCTGCGCCGGTCATTCCGGCGGCGGCGCCGGGAGCCGTGCCGCGTACGAGACCTGGATCGCCGCCTTCGCCAGTGGCATCGGCAACCGCCCGGCCGTCGTCGTCCTCGAACCCGATGCGCTCGGTCACGAGAGCTGCATGACCGCCGCCCAGATCGCCGAGCGCAACGCCATGCTCAAGAACGCGATCGCCCAGTTCCAGGCCAAGGCGCCCCATACCTGGGTCTACCTCGACGCAGGGAACGCCGGCTGGATCGGCGCCTCGGCCATGGCGCAGCAGCTCGCCGCCGCCGGTGTCGGCGGGGCACACGGCTTCGCGCTGAACGTCTCCAACTACTTCACCACCGACCAGAGCATCTCGTACGGCAACGCGGTCAACTCCGCCTTGCGTTCCTACGGTTACACCAAGCCGTTCGTCGTCGACACCAGCCGCAACGGCAACGGCTCCAACGGCCAGTGGTGCAACCCCGCCGGCCGCCGGACCGGTACTCCCAGCCAGCGCGGCGGCGGTGCCGAGATGCTGCTGTGGATCAAGGTCCCAGGCGAGTCCGACGGGGACTGCGGTGTCGGGGCCGGCTCCTCGGCCGGGCAGTTCCTGCCGGAGGTGGCCTACAAGATGATCTACGGCTACTGAGCCCTTCCCCCGCCGCGGTCCGACTGCGTCCCTTGTCCATCGCCGCGGCTCCGTCCAGGCGGATTCACTCCGCCGCGCTCCCGTCCTTCCGTGATCTCTGCCCTGGAGGCTCCTTCATGGGATCGAATGCCACTCCCCCGCCCCTCGTCCGCCGGAAGACCGGCGCGCTGCGTGCGGCCCTGGCCGTCGCCGTGCTCGGTTCGGCCGCCGTGCTGGTGGCTCCGCTGACCTCGCAGGCCGCCGACGGCACGCTCGGCGGCGCCGCGGCGCAGAGCGGCCGCTACTTCGGCACCGCCATCGCCTCGGGCCGGCTGGGCGACTCGGCGTACACGGCCATCGCGGGCCGCGAGTTCAACATGGTGACGCCCGAGAACGAGATGAAGATCGACGCCACCGAACCCCAGCAGGGCCAGTTCAACTTCGCGGCAGGTGACCGCGTCTACAACTGGGCGGTGCAGAACGGCAAGCAGGTACGCGGCCACACCCTGGCCTGGCACTCCCAGCAGCCCGGCTGGATGCAGAACCTCAGCGGCAGCGCATTGCGCCAGGCGATGACCAACCACATCAACGGCGTCATGGCCCACTACAAGGGCAAGCTCGTCCAGTGGGACGTCGTGAACGAGGCCTTCGCCGACGGCAGTTCGGGGGCCCGGCGCGACTCCAACCTGCAGCGCACCGGCAACGACTGGATCGAGTCCGCCTTCCGCACCGCGCGCGCCGCCGACCCCGGCGCCAAGCTCTGCTACAACGACTACAACATCGAGAACTGGACGTGGGCCAAGACCCAGGCCGTGTACGCCATGGTCCGGGACTTCAAGCAGCGCGGCGTGCCGATCGACTGCGTCGGCTTCCAGTCCCACTTCAACAACGACAGCCCGTACAACGGCAACTTCCGCACCACCCTGCAGAGCTTCGCCGCCCTCGGCGTCGACGTGGCCGTCACCGAACTCGACATCCAGGGCGCCTCGGCCACCACCTACGCCAACGTGACCAACGACTGCCTGGCCGTCCCGCGCTGCCTCGGCATCACCGTCTGGGGCGTGCGCGACACCGACTCCTGGCGATCGGAGCAGACGCCGCTGCTGTTCGACGGCAACGGCAACAAGAAGCCCGCCTACACCTCCGTGCTCAACGCCCTCAACGCCGGCTCCTCCACGCCCACTCCGACCCCC
Source organism: Streptomyces sp. NPDC029216 (assembly GCF_040648015.1). NCBI lineage: Bacteria > Bacillati > Actinomycetota > Actinomycetes > Kitasatosporales > Streptomycetaceae > Streptomyces > Streptomyces sp. NPDC029216. The sequence continues at coordinate 22,494 of NZ_JBEZWL010000121.1, forward strand.
TCGCCCGGTTCCGGGCAGATCAAGGGCGTCGGTTCGGGCCGCTGCCTGGACGTGCCCGGCGCCGGCACCACCGACGGCATCCAGCTCAACCTGTGGGACTGCAACAACCGCACCAACCAGCAGTGGTCGTACACCGCCGCAGGCGAGCTCAGGGTCTACGGCAACAAGTGTCTGGACGCCGCCGGCACGGGCAACGGCAGCAAAGTCCAGATCTACAGCTGCTGGGGTGGCGACAACCAGAAGTGGCGCCTCGACCCCTCCGGATCCATTGTCGGAGTCCAGTCCGGCCTCTGCCTCGACGCCGTGGGCAACGGCACCGCCAACGGCACCCTGATCCAGCTCTACTCCTGCTCGAACGGCAGCAACCAGCGCTGGACCCGCACCTGAGACCCGCCACGGCGAGGGCGGGTACGCCCTCGCCGTGGAACGTGCCCCGCCCGCCCG
>NZ_JBEZWL010000122.1:0-22835 GCF_040648015.1 Streptomyces sp. NPDC029216
CCGATCTCCCCACACCCACCCCACCCCAGATCACGGCGGCATAACGGGCGGATAACGCCCGCTTAATCCCAGGTACAAACCCCCCCATCCGCACCCGCCCGTCCGCCACGGTTCACCGTCCGTTCACCAACCCCCGTCGACCCCGTCACCTGTTCTGCCTAATTTCGGTACTGCACGGTGCGAGCCGAACACGAAAAAGCGGCCCCGCACCCCGCCAACCCCGTAGTCCTCTTCGCACGCCGCCCCGATACAGAAAGCGGCCGGCGGCTCCCCGGAAGGAACACCCGAACAGTGAAGCTTCAGCGCAAGAACCGGCTTCGTGCCTCCGCCCTCGGGGCCCTCGTCGTGTCCGGCGCCCTGGTCCTCACGGCGTGCGGCTCGGACGACAACACGAAGACCGGCGCCGACGGCTCGCCGAAGGCCTCCGCCCCCGCCCCGGGCGACGTCAAGTGCGACGGCGCCAAGGGCAAGCTGCTCGCCTCCGGCTCCTCCGCGCAGAAGAACGCCGTGGACCTGTGGGTCAAGAACTACATGGCGGCCTGCTCCGGCGTCGAGGTGAACTACAAGTCCTCCTCCTCCGGTGAGGGCATCGTCGCGTTCAACCAGGGCACCGTCGGTTTCGCCGGGTCGGACTCCGCGCTGAAGCCCGAGCAGGTCGAGGACTCGAAGAAGATCTGCACCGGCGGCCAGGGCATCAACCTGCCGATGGTCGGCGGCCCCATCGCCCTCGGCTTCAACGTCGCCGGCGTGGACAAGCTGAACCTCGACGCCGCCACGATCGCCAACATCTTCAACGACAAGATCAAGAAGTGGGACGACGAGGCGATCAAGAAGCTGAACCCCGGCGTCACCCTCCCCTCCACCGCCATCCAGGCCTTCCACCGCTCCGAGGACTCGGGCACCACCGAGAACCTGGGCAAGTACCTCAAGGCCGCCGCCCCTGACGCCTGGTCCTACGAGGCCTCCAAGAAGTGGCCGGCCCCCGGTGGCCAGGCCGCCTCCGGCTCCGCCGGTGTCGCCTCCCAGGTCAAGGCCGTCGACGGCGCGATCGGCTACTTCGAGCTCTCGTACGCCGCCTCGCAGAGCATCAAGACGGTCGACGTGAACACCGGTGCCGCCGCCCCGGTCAAGGCCACCCCGGAGAACGCCTCCAAGGCCATCTCCGCCGCCAAGGTCACCGGCACGGGCTCCGACCTGGCGCTCAAGCTCGACTACGCCACCAAGGCCGAGGGCGCGTACCCGATCGTCCTGGTCACCTACGAGGTCGTCTGCGACAAGGGCAACAAGCCCGAGACGCTCGGCACCGTGAAGTCCTTCCTGGAGTACACCGCCTCGGACGCCGGCCAGAAGGCCCTCACCGAGAACGGCTACGCCCCGATCCCGGCCGAGATCAACACCAAGGTCCGCGAGGTCATCAAGTCCCTCGCCTGAGGCACTGAAGCCCTGGGGCTCGGACCCCCAGAGGCTCCAGTCCCGACCCCGAGGTCCGGCCCTCCCCCGTCCGGGAGGGCCGGCCCCGGGGACCCTCCCCCTCTACCCGGGGGGATCCGGTGCACCGCCGCCAGGGGGCCTGCCCCCCACACAGACCGGAAAGACCATGGCTTCCACCACACCCACCCACATAGACGAGGCTCCGCCTGTCGCCAAGAGCGGAAGGTCCACCGGCCGCGCCGGTGACAAGATCTTCTCCGGGCTCTCCAAGGGTTCCGGCATCCTGCTCCTGGTGATCATGGCGTCGATCGCCGCCTTCCTCACCTACCGGGCCAGCATCGCCCTGTCGAAGAACGAGGGGAACTTCCTCACCACCTTCGACTGGAACGCCTCCGCCCGGCCCCCCGTCTTCGGCATCGCCGTCCTGCTCTTCGGCACCGTCGTCAGCTCGATCATCGCGATGGCCATCGCGGTTCCGATCGCTGTCGGCATCGCCCTGTTCATCTCGCACTACGCGCCGCGCAAGCTGGCCGCGCCCCTCGCCTACGTGGTCGACCTGCTGGCCGCCGTGCCGTCGATCGTCTACGGCATCTGGGGCGCCCTCTTCCTCGTGCCGCAGCTGAACGGGCTCAACCTCTGGCTCGACGAGTACCTCGGCTGGACCTACGTCTTCGACAAGACCCAGGTCGGCGTCGCCCGCTCGCTCTTCACCGTCGGCATCCTCCTCGCGATCATGATCCTGCCGATCGTGACGAGCGTCAGCCGCGAGGTCTTCCTGCAGGTCCCGCGCATGAACGAGGAGGCCGCCCTGGCCCTCGGCGCGACCCGCTGGGAGGTCATCCGCATGTCGGTGCTGCCCTTCGGCCGCTCCGGCGTCATCTCCGCCTCCATGCTCGGCCTCGGCCGCGCGCTCGGCGAGACCATGGCCGTGGCCACCGTCCTCTCCCCGAGCTTCCTGATCTCGCTGCACATCCTGGACCCGGGCGGCGGAACCTTCGCGCAGAACATCGCCGCGAAGTTCGACGAGGCCAACGAGTTCGGGCGTGACGCGCTGATCGCCTCCGGTCTCGTCCTCTTCCTGCTCACCCTGCTGGTCAACGGCGCAGCCCGCCTGATCATCGCCCGTCGCAAGGACTTCTCGGGGGCGAACGCCTGATGAGCCACGCACTCCAGGACCACCGGCCCGCTCCGGCCCGCCGGTCCTCCTCCCCCTCCGGTCTGACCCGCGGCGGCCTGCCCCGCTGGGCCCCGGCCGGCATCGCCGTCGCCTCCGCCGTCCTCGGCAGCGTCATCGGCCTGGTCTTCGGCCTGCACAGCAAGGTCCAGTGGGGCCTGATCTCCGCCCTCCTGTTCGTCGTGATCACGTACACCGCCAGCTCGGTCGTCGAGAACCGACGCCAGGCCAAGGACCGCGTCGCGACCTCCGTCGTCTGGGTCTGCTTCATCCTCGCGGTCGTCCCGCTGCTCTCCCTGATGTGGACGACGATCAGCCGCGGCGTGAAGGCCCTCGACGGGGACTTCCTCAGCCACTCCATGAACGGCGTGACCAGCTTCGAGAAGGGCGGCGGCGTCTACCACGCCCTGCTCGGCACCCTGGAGCAGGTCGGCCTCGCCACCCTGATCGCGGCGCCCGTCGGCCTGCTGACCGCCGTCTACCTGGTCGAGTACGGCAAGGGCAAGCTCGCCAAGGCCGTCACGTTCTTCGTCGACGTCATGACCGGCATCCCCTCCATCGTCGCGGGCCTGTTCATCCTGACGACCTGGAACCTGATGCTCGGCTTCGGCCCCTCCGGCTTCGCCGGCGCGATGGCCCTGTCGATCCTGATGATGCCGGTCGTCGTCCGCTCCACCGAGGAGATGCTCAAGCTCGTCCCGAACGAGCTGCGCGAGGCCGCCCTGGCCCTCGGGGTGCCGAAGTGGCGCGTGATCCTCAAGGTCGTCCTGCCCACGGCCATCGGCGGCATCTCCACCGGTGTCATGCTGGCCGTGGCCCGCATCGCCGGTGAGACCGCGCCGATCATGCTGCTGGTCTTCGGATCCCAGCTGATCAACGGCAACCCCTTCGAAGGCGCCCAGTCCTCCCTCCCGCTGTACATCTGGGAGCAGTACAAGGTCGGCAGTGAAGCCTCCTACGACCGGGCATGGGCCGCTGCGCTCGTCCTGATCGCCTTCGTCATGATCCTCAATCTGGTGGCCCGCGGCATCGCCCGCTGGAAGGCCCCGAAGACCGGTCGCTGACGCGACCACTGAAAGCGAAGTGACCCTCATGGCCAAGCGAATCGACGTCAGCGGCCTCTCCGCCTTCTACGGCACCCACAAGGCCATCGATGACATCTCGATGACCGTGGAACCCCGCTCCGTGACGGCCTTCATCGGCCCCTCCGGCTGCGGCAAGTCCACCTTCCTGCGCACCCTCAACCGCATGCACGAGGTCACCCCCGGCGGCCGCGTCGAGGGCAAGGTGCTGCTGGACGACGAGAACCTGTACGGCTCGAACGTGGACCCGGTCGCGGTGCGCCGCACCGTCGGCATGGTCTTCCAGCGCCCGAACCCCTTCCCCACCATGTCGATCTTCGACAACGTGGCGGCGGGCCTGCGCCTGAACGGCAGCTACAAGAAGTCCGAGCTCACGGACATCGTCGAGCGGTCGCTCCAGGGCGCCAACCTCTGGAACGAGGTCAAGGACCGCCTGAACAAGCCCGGCTCCGGCCTCTCCGGCGGCCAGCAGCAGCGTCTGTGCATCGCCCGCGCCATCGCGGTCGAGCCGCAGGTCCTGCTGATGGACGAGCCCTGCTCCGCCCTGGACCCGATCTCCACCCTCGCCATCGAGGACCTGATCGGTGAGCTCAAGGAGCGGTTCACGATCGTCATCGTGACCCACAACATGCAGCAGGCGGCCCGCGTCTCGGACCGCACCGCCTTCTTCAACCTCGCCGCCGTCGGCCAGCCCGGAAAGCTGATCGAGATCGACGACACGGACCGGATCTTCTCCAACCCGTCCGTCCAGGCGACCGAGGACTACATCTCGGGCCGCTTCGGCTAAACAGCCGGGCCGCTCGCACGGTCGTCCTGCGGTGCTGCATGGCGGTGCCACCGCAGGATGGAAGGAAAAAGGGCCGGCTCCCCCTGGGTGGGGGGAGCCGGCCCGTTTCCGTTCGCGTGCCGCTGCGCGGGCGGGGTGCCTCAGCCGACGAAGGCGAGGTCCGCGAGCCAGAAGCAGACCGCGGCGACCAGGGCCGCCGCCGGCATGGTGATACTGCACCACCCGGGGGATAACCCCCGGACCCCCAGCAGAGGGCCCGCCAGACCCCAGCTAGCTCACGAAGGCCAGGTCCGCCAGCCAGAAGCAGACCGCCGCGACCAGGGCCGCCGCCGGCATGGTGATGAACCAGCCGAGGATGATGTTCTTGGCGACGCCCCAGCGGACCGCGTTGACCCGCTTGGTCGCGCCCACGCCCATGATCGCCGAGGTGATCACGTGGGTGGTGGAGATCGGCGCCTTGAACAGGAAGGCCGTGGCGAACATGATCGAGGCGCCGGTGGTCTCCGCCGCGAAGCCCTGCGGCGGGTCCAGCTCGATGATCTTGCGGCCGAGGGTGCGCATGATGCGCCAGCCGCCCGCGTACGTACCCAGCGACAGCATCACCGCGCACGCGATCTTCACCCAGACCGGGATCGGGTCGTCGGCGCCCTGGACGTCGGCGATGACCAGGGCCATCACCACGATGCCCATGGTCTTCTGGGCGTCCTGGAGGCCGTGTCCGAGGGCCATGCCGGCCGCGGACACCGTCTGGGCGATGCGGAAGCCGCGCTTGGCCTTGTGCGGGTTGGCGCGGCGGAACATCCACAGGATGGCCACCATCACCAGGTAGCCGACGATCAGGCCGACGACCGGTGACAGGAACATCGGGATGACGACCTTCTCGACCACCCCGTCCCACAGGACGTCGATCCCGCCGGCCAGCGCCGCGCCGACCATGCCGCCGAACAGCGCGTGCGAGGAGGACGAGGGCAGCCCGAAGTACCAGGTGACCAGGTTCCACACGATCGCGCCGACCAGGGCGGCGAAGAGGATCCACATGCCCCGGTTGCCGTGGGGCGTCTCGATCAGGCCCTTGCTGACCGTGTGGGCGACCCCGCTGCCGAGGAAGGCACCGGCGAGGTTCATCACCGCGGCCATCGCGAGCGCCGCCCGCGGGGTCAGCGCCCGCGTCGAGACGGAGGTCGCGATGGCGTTCGCGGAGTCGTGGAAACCGTTCGTATACGTGAAGCCGAGCGCGACACCGATGGTCACGATCAGGGCGAAGGTGTCCACGAGGTTCAGGACTCCTTCACGGCGATGGTCTCCACCGTGTTCGCGACGTGCTCGAACGCGTCGGCGGCCTCTTCGAGCACGTCGACGATCTGCTTGAGCTTCAGCACCTCGATGGCGTCGTACTTGCCGTTGAAGAGCTGGGCGAGCAGCTTGCGGTGGATCTGGTCCGCCTGGTTCTCCAGCCGGTTGACCTCGATCCAGTACTCGGTCAGGTTGTCCATGGTCCGCAGGTGCGGCATGGCCTCGGCGGTCAGCTCGGCCGCCCGCGCCAGGACCTCGATCTGCTGCTCGACGCCCTTGGGGAGCTCCTCGACGTTGTAGAGGACGACGAGGTCGACGGCCTCCTCCATGAAGTCCATGATGTCGTCGAGCGACGAGGCCAGGCTGTAGATGTCCTCGCGGTCGAACGGCGTGATGAAGGAGGAGTTCAGCTGGTGGAAGATCGCGTGGGTGGCGTCGTCCCCCGCGTGCTCGGCCGCACGCATCCGCTCCGCGATCTCGGCCCGGGCGGAGGGGTCCGCTCCGAGCAGTTCCATCAGGAGCTTCGAGCCCGTGACGATGTTGTCCGCGGATGCGGCGAACATGTCGTAGAAGCTCGTCTCCCTGGGGGTCAGACGAAATCGCACGTGGGGTCCTCGGGGTGCATCGGATTCGGTCAGGCTGATGCTAGGCGTATCCCCCGGCGACGGCTAACCGGCGGTCCCCGGGTGTCCTCCATCAGGCAGAGTGGGCCCTGCGGATCCCTGTCCCTACGGCCTGGGCGCAGTAACCTATACCCACGAGGGGTATATACCCCCTCGTTCCGGACCACGGGAGGACTCATGACGACCATCGAGGCGGAGGGCTCCGGGGCCGTTCCCGTCCACGGCTATCACCACCAGAAGGACGAGCACCTCAAGCGGCTGCGCCGGATCGAGGGGCAGATCCGGGGCCTCCAGAGGCTCGTCGACGAGGACGTGTACTGCATCGACATACTCACCCAGGTGTCCGCGAGCACGAAGGCCCTCCAGTCCTTCGCGCTCCAGCTCCTGGAGGAGCACCTGCGCCACTGCGTGGCGGACGCCGCCGTCAAGGGCGGCACGGAGATCGACGCGAAGGTCGAGGAGGCCACGAAGGCCATCGCCCGCCTCCTGCGCAGCTGACGCCTGCGGCTACGGTCCGATGCCCATCAGCACCTCGTCGATCCGGTCCTGACTCAGCCGGTCCTCGGCCGCGGCCGACGCCGCGATGATCAGCTCCCCGCAGAGCTCGATCTCGGCGAGCGCCACGTGGTCCTGCACCGTCGTACCGCCTGCGGGAGTCACGCGTGTCACCTCTCTCTGCCGCCATCGCCCGTTCGGCACCGGGCTTCCCAGCGTAGGGACCGCCGCTCGCACCGCGCATGACACGGATGGACCATTTCCGGATAGTGGAGCCATGGCCCGGGCGTACCGCACGGGCCCGTCCGGCCGGCTATTCGGCGATCTTCCCGGCGTAAATGTCCCCTTCCGGGGGCAATACGACGGTCACCGGGGTCCCGAACCCGTACAGCAGCGTCGTCGAGGAGACATCGATCACGCCATTCTTGACGTACGTGAAACGGTGCCGGACCTTCCGCAGACGGCCCTCCTCGTCCAGGTACGCGTCGAACGGCACGCTGTCCTTGCTGAACCCTTTCGCCGCCGCCCGCAGGGCTTCCCTGACGCCCGCGGAGGCGCTCTGCGCGGCCCGCCCGATGTCCGTCGTCCCCCGGTAGTGGCGCACCTTGGTGCCGGCCACATCGGTCTCGCCGACGTACGTCACCTCCTGCGCGCCGCGCAGCAGCTCGGCGGCGGCCAGCGGGTCGGTGGCCCCGCCCGTGACGAGGTTGCCGTCGGGGAGCGCCGCCGTGTCGAGGCGGACCCACTTGTCGTCGGGGACGCCGGCGCCCCGGTTCTTCATGTAGAGGGCGCCGGGGACGAGCAGCTCGGTGATCGGCCGGTGCTCGGGCTGCCCCTTCACATCGGCGGGCAGCATCACCAGCAACTGGCCCATCCGCTTGCGGAAGTCGACCCCGCCCTCGCCCCGGATGGTCACCCGGGTCCCGCCGGTGGCCATCTCCATCGCCGTACGGGCCCGCGCGCTCCCGGTGGCGGCCAGCGCGTCGGCGGCCCCGCGGACCGCCGCCGCCGGGTCGCCCGGGGGACGGGCGTCGCCCGCCCCGCCGCCGCCGGCCACCGTTCCGCTCGCGGCGCCGCATCCGCCCAGCGCGGGCACGGTGACGGCCACACAGACCGCGAGCACCGCCTCGCCCGCACGCCGCCGCCACCGCCTGTGCTGGTGCACCACCATCGCCTGCCAACCCCCAACGCATGACCGCTGTTTGCCCGAGGCCCCCACCCGCTCCGGTTAACGAGGTCCGGGGTTTCCCGTAACGGTCCGGAAGTGGCCAGGGGCCGTACCGGCACCGGCCCCGCCCCGGTACCGTGGGGACGTGGATCAGCACTCCAAGGCGGCCCAGGTCGCTCCGTTTACCGCTGTCACCCCTCCGCGTCACCCCGCGGAACCCGCCCAGTCACCCGTCGGACACTCCACGAGCACCGCCGAGCGGGGCTCCTTCTGCCTGGCCGTGTGCAGCTGCGGCTGGACGGGCCCGGCCCGCCGCTCCCGCGATCTGGCCCGCAAGGACGCCACCCGCCACGCCGCGACCCCGTAGCCCCGGGCCCCCGCCCCGTCACCCCGGGCCCGTTCAGCCCCCGCGGCCGGGCGTGTCGCCCGTTCGGGCTTCCCGGCTGGCCGGGGGGTCCGCGACCGGTTGCGCTGGAGGCATGCCAGGAACCGCACCCCGCCTCGCGGCCCTCCTCTGGGCCCTGCTGATCGCGCTCACCCCGGCCGCGGCGGCCTGGGCCCGACCCGTGGGCTCGGCGGACGGACTGGCGGCCTGGGCCCGACCCGTGGGCTCGGCGGACGGACCGGCCGACGTGGCGCTGGCCGTCGGGCTCACCACCGCCGCGGCGACGGCCACCGGCCTGTGGCTGCGCTCCCAATACCGCCGCGAGGAAGCCGAACACCGGGGCAGCGGCGGCGACGGCGGCGACCAGTGACGCCCCGCCCGCGGCCGGCAGCGGTCCGGCTGTGCTTCGGCGCGGCAGGGCTGTGCCTGCTGGTGGCGTTGCTGCTCGCGCTCTGGAACCCGTGAGCCGCCCACCCCGCCGCAGGCCCCCGCACGCGCCCCCGCAGCCCGCGGAGCGCCCGCCGGGGTGTCAGGCCGGGCGTCAGGCGGCGAGGTCGCTCTCGGCCGGCCGCTGCGCCAGTTCCACGGGACGGGCCACCACCCGCTCCTCGGCCCGTACCAGCCACCCCAGGCGCGGCGCCCGCGCGAGCGCCCGCACCAGCGGGGCCAGCCCGGCCATGGCGAGCGGCGCGAGGATGAGCACGACGGCGGTGCCGAGGGCGAACCCGCCGATGACGTCGGTCGGGTAGTGCACGCCCAGGTAGACCCGGCACAACCCCTCGACGAGCGCGAGCCCGATCCCGACGAGCCCGAGCCGGCGGTTGGCCAGGAACACCCCGATGCCCAGCGCCATCGCCAAGGTGGCGTGGTCGCTGACGAAGGAGAACCCGGCGCCGGGCCCGCCGCCGGCGCCCCCGAGCACCTCCAGGCCCTCGTGCGCGGCGAACGGCCGCGGCCGGGCCACGAACCCGCGCAGCGGCACGTTCACCATCAGCGCGATCGCGGCGGCCAGCGGCGCCCACACCAGCGCGGCGAACGACTCGGCGGCACTCGCCTCGTCCTGGCGCCGCGCCGTGCGCCAGCACCACAGCACGAGCAGGACCATGGCGAGGGGAAGTCCGTACGAGGCGAGCAGGGCGACGCCCCGGTCGAACCAGTCGGGGGCCTGCCGGGCGACGCTGTTGATCCGGTACAGCAGGCTGACATCCACATTCGGCCCACCGGTCGTGAGTCCAGCCATGTGACGCGGCCCCTTGCCTGCCTAGGTCCCGTGCGGGCGCACGACGGTGTGCGCCCCTTCAAACCCCCGCCGATCAACCCCCGTGTTCATGGAACGCCCGTTCTGCCGGGCATGGTTCCACTCTCCACCGAATGATCACTGCAACGTTATCCAAGAGTGACGCAACGTCGCAGCTCAGGGCCTGTGCTTCACGGAGAGTCGCTAAGCCTTCGGAGCGGCCGGTGAACGCTCCGGAAGCGCCTCGGCCCCTTCCTTGGTCACCCGGGTCGCGCCGAAGTAGTCGGGGGTGTCGACCTTGTCGAACCGGATGACGGCGCCGGTGTACGGGGCGTTGATCATGTATCCGCCGCCCACGTACAGCCCGACGTGCCGGATCTCCCGAGAGTTCGTCAGATCGTCGGAGAAGAAGACCAGATCACCGGGGAGCAGTTCGCCGCGCGAGGGATGGGACCCGGCGTTGTACTGGTCGTTGGCCACCCGCGGCAGCTCGACCCCCACGGTCTCGTACGCCGCCTTGGTCAGCCCCGAACAGTCGAACCGCCCCCCGTCCGCGGACGTCCCGTCCCCGCCCCACAGGTACGGGGTCCCGAGCTGCTTCTGCGCGAAGTACACGGCCCCGGCGGCCTGCTGCGAGGGCGAGACCCGCCCGACGGGGCGCGCGAAGCTCTTCTCCAGGGAACGGATGGCCTTCACGTAGCCCTGCGTCTCGCTGAGCGGGGGCACGCCTCCGGCCTTGATGACGCGGTAGGGGCCGGCGTTGTAGGCGGCGAGCATATTGTCCGACGCGTCCCCCGGGACTCCCGCGACGTCCTTGGCCAGTTGGCAGTCGTACGTGGCGGCCGAGGGGATCGCGTCCTTGGGGTCCCAGATGTCCCGGTCGCCGTCCCCGTCGCCGTCGACGCCGTACGTGGCCCACGTCTCCGGGATGAACTGGGCGATGCCGCGCGCGTCGGCGTGGCTGAGCGCGTCGGGCTTCCAGTTGCTCTCGGTGTACAACTGCGCCGCCAGCATCGCCGGGTTGAGCGCGGGGCAAAGGTTTCCCCACTTCTCCACCAGCGGCTGGTAGATCGCCGGAACAGCTCCCTTGACCAGCCCGACGGCGCCCTGCCTGCCACCGTTCGCGAGGCCCGCCGCCGCCGAGTACGTGCCGACGACCAGCAGCGCGACGAAGGTCAGGCACACGCCGATCCCGATCCCGCTTGCCACCCAGAATTTGCGCACTCGTCAACACTGCCTCATGGCACGTCGCCTGACAGTGCATTCATCAGTCAGTCTGCCCACTATTTCACCGGAAAGCCGGTGCAGTAGATGCTGCTGTAGTCCTTGACGCCCCGGACCCGGTAGATCAGCACCGTCCAGTCGCCCGGGTCGTTGGCCAGCGGGATGGCCGGGAACTTCTTCCGGGTCCCCTCGTTGTCCACGACCTGGGTGGAGAAGTCGTCCGGGTACGTGAGCTCCACGTCGCCGCCGGGCCCCGGGTACTTGAGGTCGACGGGCTTGCTGGCGTAGCCGATGCCGTGGTTGTAGTCCTTGACCAGGTCGAACGGCCGCTGGATGCTCTCGTCGATCTCGTGCGGGGGCTTGACGCCGACGGAGATGGCGTACGGCGCCTTCTCCGTGTTGTACGGCTTCAGGTGGACGCGGATCTTGAGCTTGCCCGTGACCGTCGGCGCCTGCGGGTCATCGGCGTCGACCGCGGAGGCGGTCAGGAACTCCGCCCGCTCCTCCGCGGGCAGGCTGCAGCTCCCGCCGGTCGCGTTGTGGGTCCACAGGTCCCTGGACACCTTGTTCGGCTCGATGTGGTCGGGCACCGCCCCCGGGCCGCCCGCGCCGCCGCCCGGGGAGGCGGACGCCGGGCTCGACGGCGACTGCCCGCCGGGCGAGGAGGCCGCGGCGCTCGGCGCGCTCCCGCCGGCCGGCGGGGCGGCGGCCCCTCCCTTGCCCCCCGCGTCCCCCTTCGTCTGGAGGAACAGGTACCCGCCCGTGCCGAGCCCGCCCACCACCAGCCCCGCCACGACCGCCACCGCCCAGCGCGGCACGGCCCGCTTCGGCTCCCCGGCCGGCTGCCCGGCCGGCTGCCCGCCGGGCACGTACGTCGGCACGTAGCCCGAAGGGCCCGCCGGCAGCCCCGGCCCGATGGTGGACGGCAACATCCCCGGGACCTGCCCCGTACCGCCCGCGGTCGCCGTGAGCGAGGCGTACACCGGGTCGTCGACCAGCGCCGAGTCCACGGCGCAGCGGCGGATGATCTCGGCGGGGTCGGGCCGGGCCCCCGGCTCCGCCACCACGCAGGCCTTGATCAGCGCGGCCAGCTCGGGCTCCACGCCCGCGACGTCGATCTCGCCGTGCACCGCCCGGAAGTGGACAGCCGTCGGTTCCCCGGTCCCGTAGGGCGCACGGCCCGTGGCCGCGTAGGCGATCGTGGCGCCCAGCGCGAAGACGTCGGCGGCGGCCGCGACCTCCCCGCGCAGCAGCACCTCGGGGGCCGTGTAGCCGGGGGTGCCCGGGGCGGCGCCGGTCTGCGTAAGGGCCGTCTCGGACACGCCCTTGGCGATGCCGAAGTCGATGAGCTGCGGCCCCTGCGCCCCGAGGATGACGTTCTGCGGCTTGAGGTCCCGGTGCGTGACCCCGTACGCGTGCACGCTCGCCAGCCCCTCCGCCAGCGCGGCGAACAGCCTGCGGCAGGCGGCCGCGGGCAGGGCCCCGAACTCGCGCACCGCGTGGCCGAGGGTGGGCCCGGCCACGTACTCGGTGGCGAGCCAGTACGGCGGCGCCGCCAGCGACGCGTCGATCAGGTTGGCCGTGTAGGCGGAGCGCACCGCGCGGACCGTCTCGGCCTCCCGCCGGAAGCGTGCGAGCGCCTCCGGGTGCTCGGTGATCTCGTCCTTGATCACCTTGATGGCCACCAGGCGGCCGCCGGGCGACCGCCCGAGATACACCTGTCCCATCCCTCCGGCCCCCAGCCGGGCCAGCAGGGTCTGCGCCCCGATGCGGGCGGGGTCGGTGTCTCTCAGTGCCTCCATCCGCACGAGACTGCCATACGGACTCACCTGCGCTGCACGGGGGTTGGCAGGTCAGCGGGGCGCCACGAACAGGCTCTGCGCACTCCGCCCGATCGGCCCCTTCTCGTCGTGGAGCCGCGCGTCGGCGAGCCCGATCCCGCCCGGGTCCACGCTCGTGCGCGCCTGCACGCACACCCACTCCCCCACGGGGTGCCGGTGCAGATGGACCGTCAGGTCCCCGTTGACGAAGACGAACCGCGCGAAGTCCATCACCGCGCTGATCCCGTTCCCCGAGTCGGCGGCGACCAGCACCCGGTCCAGCGGCCGGACCGCCTCCCCGGCGACGAGCGGCACCCGCATCCGCATCCAGCAGGTCCCCGGCCCCGGCTCGGTGAAGGCCCCCTCCGTGAACCGGGTCTCCATCGAGGAGTGGTAGCCCGTCTCCCACGGCACGGGGAAGAACGGCGTCACCCCCACCTCCCCCGGCGGCGGCACCCGCACCCCCGGCAGCACCGCCGGCACCGGCTCCTGCGCCACCCGGATCCGCAGCGCCCGCGCCAGCATCACCGGCCCGGCCGCGCCCGCCGGGGTGAGGGACGCCTCGACCACCTCGGTGCCCCGCCCCGCCCGCAGCACCGACGTGGCGACGGTCAGCTCCCCGATCGGCACCGGGCGCAGGATCTCGTACGTGATCCGGGCGACCCTCATGTCCCCGCGCGCCCCCGGCCGCTCCTCGACGGCCCGCCCGAGCAGCGCGGCCGGCGGTCCGGCGTGCTGGGCTCCCGGGTCCCACGGCCCGCGCGTGGCCCCGGTGGCCCGGAAGCGGCCCTCGCCCATCCGCTCGTAGAACCCCTCTTCGGCATCCATGCCGCCGCACGCTACCGACAGGTAACCCCGCGCACCACCCTCTCCGACGATCAGGACTGCCTCGGGGGACAATGGACGCGTGTCCAGCTCTCCCCGCCCCGCCCTCCCCGTCCTCCCCGTCCTCCAGGCAGACTGCGCGAACTGCTTCGCGCTCTGCTGCGTCGCCCTGCCCTTCGCGAAGTCGGCCGACTTCGCCGTGAACAAGGCCGCCGGCACCCCCTGCAAGAACCTCCGCGAGGACTTCCGCTGCGGCATCCACACCCGCCTGCGCGACCAGGGCTTCCAGGGCTGCACGGTCTTCGACTGCTTCGGCGCGGGCCAGCAGATCTCCCAGGTCACCTTCGAGGGCCGCGACTGGCGCACCCACCCCGAAACCCGGCAGGCGATGTTCGACGCCTTCCCGGTGATGCGCCAGCTCCACGAGCTGCTCTTCTACGTCTCCGAGGCCCTGACCCTCCCGGCGGCCGCCCCCCTCCACCAGGCCCTGCGCGGACTCCTCACCCGCACCGAGGAGCTCACCCGGGCGGACGCGGCGACCCTCACCGCCCTCGACGTCCCGGCCCTCCGCGGCGAGATCAACACCCTCCTCCTGAAGACCAGCGAGCTGGCCCGCGCCAAGTCCCCGGGCCGCAGGAAGAACCACCGCGGAGCCGACCTGATGGGCGCCCGCCTCGCCGGAGCCGACCTGCGCGGCGCCAACCTCCGCGGCGCCTACCTGATCGCCGCCGACCTGAGCCGCGCCGACCTCCGCGGCGCCGACCTGATCGGCGCGGACCTCCGCGACACGAACCTGCGCGGCGCCGACCTGCGCGACACCCTCTTCCTCACCCAGCCCCAACTCAACGCCGCCCAGGGCGACCCCCACACCCGGATCCCCGCCACCCTCACCCGCCCCGCCCACTGGACGTAGACCCGGCCACCCCGCACCCGGCACCACCTCGGGGGCGCCCGCACACCCCCGCGCGCCCCCCACGCACCAACACGCCCCCCAAGCGCCACAACCGCGGCACACCACCCGCCGAGTCGCCAGTCATTGCCCGAGGTCACCCCCCGTGATACACAGAGTGACCAGGTCAGGCCATGCGTACGAGCGAACACCCACACGTACGCACGGCCCACGACCCAGGACATCGGGTAAAGAGACCGGCCAAGTCGACGACGGCCGCGGTTTCATCAGCGAAGATAGTGCGTGACCCCTGCCGTCGGGCACGGGCTACCGGAACTACCCATACAGGGGCGGTGAGTTACATGATCCTGGCAGCCGAAAAGGGCGACATCACCACCATCATCGGCGGAATCGCCCCGAACTGGGGGCCGTTCGGCAGTCTCGGCAACGAAGCGAAGGTCATGATCGAGGTCATCATGGCCGTGGCGATCCTCCTCTGCCTCGGCATCGCCATCTGGGGCGCCGCAAAGCAGCGCATCGGCGCGACCGCGCTGCGCGACACGTTCAGCGCGGAACAGGGCAAGGGCCTGATCGTGGCGGGCCTCACCGGAGTCTTCATCATCGGCTCCCTCGGCACCCTCTTCACGATCGTCTACGGAATGGCCGTCTAGCAGCACCACCGCGGCCGGCCGCACCCTGATGAGGAATCACCACACCGCGCCTGCGCGGGAACGAGCGCTACCGTCGTACGACGCGGAGGGGGCGGACGACAGGCAATGAGCAACGACGACCAGTACGGCGGGGGCGCCGGATACGGCGAGGTGGGCGGCACGGGCCAAACCCGCACCCGCCTCCCCGACTCCCCCTCCGACGCCTACGGCACCCCCCGCCGCACCCCCCGCGCTTCGCGCGGCCTGATCACGGTGGTCGGTGTCGTGGTCCTCCTCATCGCCGCCATCGCGTTCGCGAACCAGTCCCAGGACACCCCCCAAAACCCCACCTCCGACAAACCCCCCACCACAAACACCACAGCCCCCACGGGCACCACCCCGGTCACCACCAAGACCGCCGGCGTCCCCAAGGGCTTCGCCCACGACGAACAGGGCGCCCAGTCCGCAGCCGCGAACTACGCGGTGGCCCTGGGCTCCGACGGCATGCTCAAGAAGGACGTCCGGCACGCCCTCGTGGACGGCATCTACACCCCGGAGGCGGCGGCCCAGCGCAAGGGCCAGCAGGACGCCGCGTACTCCCCCGCCTTCCTCGCCACCCTGGGACTCGACGCGAACGGCAACGCCCCGCAGGGCAGCACCTTCGTCACCCGCGCCGTCCCCGTAGGGACCCGCATCGAGAACTACGGCCCGGCCACCGCCAAGGTCTCCGTCTGGTACACGGGCCTGGTCGGCATGTCCGGCGCCAAGTCCACCGCCCCGGTGCGCACCACCTGGAAGACCTGGACCTTCGACCTGACCTGGGCCGGGGACGACTGGAAGGTCGCCTCCGACAGCCAGCAGGACGGCCCCGCCCCGGTCCCCGGCGACGTCGCCGCCTCCACGTCCGACGACATCAGCAAGGCCGTCCAGGAGTTCGGAGGGTTCACCTATGCCCGGTAGCCGCCCCTCGACGCCCGGCCGCGCCCGCACTCCGCTCCGCGTCGCCGCAGCCCTGACCACCCTTCAGACGGCGCTCGTCCTGCTGTCCGCCCGGGCCTACGCCGCCCCCAGCCCGACCCCCACGCCTTCCGGCTCCCCCTCGGGATCCCCGTCCGGCACCCCGTCACCCTCCAAGTGCGAGGGCGTCATCGGCCCCCTCAAGGAGGACTGCGAACGCCAGGTCGGCGGCGCGAGCCCCGGTACCGGCGCGGGCACCGGCCTCTCGCCGAACAGCCCCACCGACGCCCTCAACCCCCTCGCCTCCCTGGCCCGCGGCTGCGCCGACGCGGCCGCCTGGATCGTCGGCAAACTCGGCGAAGCCGTCAAGGGCACCGCCAACGTCGACTTCACCAACCCCGCCTTCCTCCAGCAGTACGCGGTCGTCTTCGCCGCGAGCACCGTCCTCACCCTCGTCCTCTGGCTCCTGGCCGTAGCCAAGCGCGCCATCCGCGGCGTCCCCCTCAGCACCGCCCTCTCCGAGGCCATCGGCTTCCTCTGGCTGACCGTCCTCGCCTCGGCCTTCACCCCCCTCATCCTCTACACCGTCGTCTCCGCCACCGACGGCGTCACCGACGTCATCGCCTCAGCCACCGGCAGCCAGAGCGACGTCTTCTTCGGCTCCTTCACCGAAGCCCTCAAGAAGGGCGAGGACATCGGCGGCGGCCCGATCATGCTGATCGTCGTCGCCCTCGTCACCGTCCTCGCCGCCGGCGTCCTCTGGCTGGAGCTCGTCATCCGCGCCGCCCTGCTCTACGTCGGCGCCCTCCTCGGCACCGTCGTCTACGCCGGCCTCGTCGACCGCAACATGTGGGGCCACGTCCGCCGCTGGGCCGGCATCATGATCGCCGTCATCCTCGTGAAGCCGGTCATCGTCATCGTCCTCGGCCTCGCCGGAGCCCTCGCCGGGGACAAGGGCCCCAACGCCTTCTCCGCCGTCGTCTCCGGCCTCGCCATCATCCTCCTGGCGATCTTCGCCTCCGCCATGATCTACCGGTTCGTGCCCGGCTTCGGCGACGAGATCGCCTCCGCCCGCAGCAACCGCAAGCAGGCCACCGACGGCGCCCAGGCCGCCGCCGTCATCAGCTCCCCGGCCTCCCTCGTCTCCCAGGGCATCAAGACCCACAGCAGCCGCGGCGGCGCCCACCGCGCCGGAGGCGGCGGCTCCACCGGCGGCGACGCCAACCAGATCTCCGGAGGCATGGCCGCCCACAGCAGCCGCGGCTCCGGCAGCGGGACAGGCGGCGGCAGCGTCCCGCCCGCCGCACCCCCGCCCCGCACTGGCTCCAGTACGAGGAACACAGGAGGTGACGGGCGTTGACGACCCAGTCCCACCAGCTCCACCCGGTCGCGCCCCGCCGCACGTATCTCATCGGCCGGGCCCGGCCGAACGCGATCGTCGGCAAGAACCGCGAAACCGGCGAGATCGCCCTGATCATCGTCGGCGCGTTCCTCGGCATGATGAGCGGCCTGCTCGTCCCCGACCTCACCCTGCGCATCGTCGCCCTCGCCGGCTTCCCGATGCTCGCCCTCGCCGCCGTGTACGTCCCCTACAAGGGCCGCACCTTCTACCGGTGGTTCGAGATCAACCGCAGCTACAAGCGCACCCTGCGCCGCGGCACCACGTACCGCTCGGGCGCCATGGAGGCCGGCACCCGCGCCGCCGACGGCCGCGAGGTCGAGGTCGGCCCGCCCCCCGGCATCGGCCGCATCAACTGGCTGGCCGCCCCCTTCGGCCCCGACGAGATCGCCGTCCTCCTGCACGCCGACCGCAGAACCGTCACCGCTGCCATCGAGATCGAGGGCCCCGGCGTCGGCCTGCGCGACAGCGAGGACCAAGAGGCCCTCGTCGACCGCTTCGGCACCCTCCTCAAGCACGTCGCCAACGGCGACGGCTTCGTCACCCGCCTCCAGATGCTCGCCCGCACCCTCCCCGCCGACCCCGACGCCCACGCCAAGGACGTCGCCCAGCGCGGGGACACCCACGCCGCCGCCTGGCTGCGCGACTCCTACGACCAGCTCCAGTCGATGGTCTCCACCTCCTCGGAGCAGCACCGCGCCTACCTCGTCGCCTGCATGCACTACACCCGCGAGCTCGCCGCCGAGGCCACCACCATCGCCCGCGCCGGCAGCACCAAGGGCCGCAAGCTCGACCGCGACGCCGGCCTCGCCATCGTCATGGCCCGCGAGCTCACCGACATCTGCGCCCGCCTCGCCGAGGCCGACATCCGCGTCCGCCAGCCCCTCGGCCAGGGACGTCTGTCCTCCCTCGTGCACTCCATGTACGATCCGGACCACCCGATCGACCACATCCAGGCCATGACCAAGCGCAACGCCTGGCCCGCAGAGCTCGACGCCGTGGAGCCCACCTACCTCCAGGCCAAGACCCGCGAATCCTCCACCCGCGCCCCCTGGTGCCACGCCACCGCGTGGATCAAGGAATGGCCGATGACCCCCGTCGGCGTGAACTTCCTGGCCCCCCTCCTCGTCCACACCCCGGACGTCATCCGCACCGTCGCCGTCACCATGGACCTCGAACCCACCGAGATCGCCATCGAGCGGATGCTCACGGAGAAGACCAACGACGAGGCCGACGCCTCCCGCGCCGCCAAGATGAACCGCACCGTCGACCCCCGCGACATCGCCGCCCACGGCCGGCTCGACCAGAGGGGTGAAGATCTCGCCAGCGGCGCTGCCGGGGTCAACCTCGTCGGGTACATCACGGTGTCGTCGCGTTCCCCCGAATCCCTCGCCCGCGACAAGCGCACCATCCGCGCCTCCGCCGGCAAGTCCTACCTGAAACTCGAATGGTGCGACCGAGAGCACCACCGCGCCTTCGTCAACACCCTGCCGTTCGCCACCGGCATCCGACGCTAGCCGGAAGGAAGAGCCGCCATGCGAGATCCCATGTCCGCGCTGACGGACGCCTTCACCAGCTTCCTCTTCGGCAAGGTCGAAACCACCCGCCTGCCCGTCCGCACCTCCACCGGCCAGGCCCAGGCCGTCTACCTGCCCACCGCCGCCCCCGGCCTCGGCGACTCCGGCGTGATCATCGGACGCGAGGTCTACAGCGGCAAGGGCTACATCTACGACCCCTTCCAGCTCTACGGCCAGCAGCTCCCGGCCCCCCACTGGCTCGTCCTCGGCGAATCCGGCAACGGCAAGTCGGCCCTGGAGAAGACGTACGTCCTGCGCCAGCTCCGCTTCCGCGACCGCCAGGTCGTCGTCCTCGACGCCCAGGGCGAGGACGGCGTCGGCGAGTGGAACCTCATCGCCCAGCAGCTGGGCATAACCCCCATCCGCCTGGACCCCATCGCCGCCAACGACGACGGGATCCGCCTCAACCCCCTCGACCCGGCGATCACCACGACCGGCCAGCTCGCGCTGCTCCGCACGATCATCGAGGTGGCGATGGGCCACGGCCTGGACGAACGCTCCGGCTTCGCCCTCAAGGTCGCGCACGCCTACGTCGTCGACACCATCCGGGACCGCCAGCCCGTCCTCACCGACATCGTCGAGCAGCTGCGCCACCCCGAAGCCGAATCCGCGCTCGCCATGAACGTCGACATAGACGATGTCCGCGCCTGGGGCCTCGACGTCGCCCTCGTCCTCGACCGCCTCGTGGACGGCGACCTGCGCGGCATGTTCGACGGCCCGACCACCGTCGGCATCGACCTCGACGCCCCGCTGATCGTCTTCGACCTCTCCCACATCGACCGCAACTCCATCGCCATGCCCATCCTCATGGCGATCGTCGGCGTGTGGCTGGAACACACCTGGATCCGGCCCGACCGCAAGAAGCGCATCTTCCTGGTCGAAGAGGCCTGGCACATCATCAACAGCCCGTTCGTGGCCCAGCTCTTCCAGCGCCTGCTGAAGTTCGGCCGCCGCCTCGGCCTGTCCTTCGTCGCCGTCGTCCACCACCTCTCCGACGTCGTCGACGGAGCCGCCGCCCGCGAAGCCGCGGCCATCCTCAAAATGGCCTCGACCCGCACCATCTACGCCCAGAAGGCCGACGAGGCCCGCGCCACGGGCCGCGTCCTCGGCCTCCCGCGGTGGGCCGTGGAAATCATCCCGACCCTCACCCCCGGCATCGCCGTCTGGGACGTCAACGGTAACGTCCAGGTCGTCAAACACCTGATCACCGAGACCGAACGCCCCCTCGTCTACACCGACCGCGCGATGACGGAATCCTCCACCCCGCAGCAGCTCCCCGACGACCTGCTGGCCGCAGAACTCGAAGCGGAGGAACGAGCCCTGTACATCGAACGCCACCGGGGCCCCGGCCCCGGATCCGCGACCACGGTGGCCTGACCGAGATGCACGACCCCAGAGGAACGGAGCCCCGCGCGCGCGGCGGCGGCATCCCCGACGGAGTACTGGTCGGCCTCCTGGCCTTCCTCCTCGGCCTCGCCGTCCTGGTCTGGTCGGCCACCGGCCTGGCGGCCCTCTTCGCGAAGGGCGCCTGGCCGGCCACGGTCACCTTCACCCGCACCCCGGGCGCCGTCCGCGCCCTGATAGCGCAACCGCACGACATCCCCGGAGCCTGGCCGGACACCGCCCCGACGGCCCTCTCCGGCTGGGGCCTGTTCTGGGGCCTGTTCATCAGCCAGCTCCTGATCCTGCTGGTCCTGACGATCTTCACCATGGGCGTGGTGACCCGCGCGAAGGCCCGCCGCACCCGGGCGAAGCAGCAACACCCGGACGAGCCCGGGACCCCGCACCAGTCCGCACCCGGCGCCTCCGGCACGGCCACGAGGGACACGGGCCCGGGTCCGGGCACTCACGGGGACTCCGGCAGAGCCACGCCGAACCCCGACCTGGACCAGGGCTCCCGCTCCGGCACCCCCGGCACCGACAACACCGAGCCGGGACCCGCCACCCCCCGAGCCCCCGTTCCGGGTTCACGCGCGGCCAACGACGCGGACCGCGGCCCGGCGCAGCCGGCCCCGGCCCCTTCCGCCGCGCACGCCCCGGTCTCCGCCCCGGCCCGCCCACGTAACGCCGCGACACCGACACCGGCGCCCGCGCAGGACGCCTACCGCTACGGCTTCGGCTACGCCCCGCCCGCCCGCACGGCCCCCCGGCCGGCGGCCCACCGCTTCGCCTACGCGCCCCCCGCCGAACGGCACCACCTCGCCGCCCAGGCCGTCTCCTCCGCCGAGGGCGCCGTCCTGGTGGTCACGTCCTCCCCCGCCCTCTGGCAGGACACCAAGGACGCCCGCGCCAAGCTCGGCCCGGTCCTCCTCTACGACCCCTCGCACCTGTGCGACACCCCGGCCCGCATGCACTGGAACCCCGCCGACGGCTGCGCCGACCGCGACACCGCCGCCGCCCGCGCGATCGCCCTGCTGGCCCCCCTGCGCCCGCAGGCCCGGCTCGACGCCGCCGTCGCGGACACCGCGGAGACCCTCCTGCGCAGCTGGCTCCAGGCGGCCGCCCTCGACGGCCTCCCCTTCAAGCAGCTGGCCCGCTGGGCCCAGGGCAACGGCGCCCAGGAACCGGTCCGTGTCCTGCGCACCCACCCCCAGGCCGCCCCTGGGGCCGCCGGCGAGCTGGAAAGCGCCCTCACGGCCCATCCCGAACGGCGCGAGCAGGCCCAGTACCTGACGGCCCGTGCGCTCTCCTGCCTGACCTCGGTGCACATCCGCGAGGCTTGCAACCCGAACCGAACGGACGCCCTCACGCTCGCATCGTTCGCCGCCGAAGGGGGCACCCTCTATGTAGTGGGTGAGTCCCTGGAGGACCCCCGCACCCAGCCGGGTGCGATGCCCCTGCTCACCGCACTCGCCTCGCACGTGGTCGAGCACGGCCGCCGCATGGCCGTACGGTCATCCCACGGTCGGCTCGACCCACCAATGGCGCTGGTCCTGGAGGACGTGGCGGCCGTCGCCCCGCTCCCCCAGCTCCCCGCGCTCCTCACGGACGAGACGCTCCCCCTGCTGGCCCTGTGCCGCAGCCGCGAACAGGCCCGCGCCCGCTGGCCGGAGTGGCCCGTCACCGCCGGCTAGGGCCGCGGGAAGACGTACTCCAGCTCCTTCGCGGCCGGGTCGTCCGGCTTGGGGATCACGAGCCCGCTCGGCCGGAACCCGAACCTCCGGTAGAAGCCGGCGGCCCGCTCGTTGTCCTCGTGCACGAAGAGCCGGGCACGCTCCAGCGTCGGCTCCTCCCGCTGCCACACCCATTCCAGAGCCGCCTCGAACAGCGCGTCGGTCAGTCCGCTGCCCCGCTGCTCGGGCCGTACGAACACGCCGACGACGTGCGCCTGGTCGGTGTCGACGACCCGTTCCAGGAAGTCGGTGGACCCCCGGTCCTCGATGAACACGCTCACGGACCCGTCCCACTGCCCGTCGGGCGCCTCGGCGATGATCTGCGCGACGTGTACGCCCTCCGCCGCGCCGGCCGCCCGGTCCTGCCAGAACTCGTCGGGCTTGGCGGCGGCCTGCTCAAGGGTCTCCAGGAAGGCCAGGGACGCCACGGGGTCCCGCAGCGCGGCCAGCCGCAGTTCCTTGACCTTCTGCCATTCGTCGGCCCGCACGGGCCGGATCACGTGTTGCTTCATACTCACGTATCCAAACGCCCTGATCACCGCAGGTCAAAGGGATTTTGGCCGTAAACGCAGAAAAGCCCCGCACCAGAAGGTGCGGGGCTTTCCCACAATGATTGTTCGGCGGCGTCCTACTCTCCCACAGGGTCCCCCCTGCAGTACCATCGGCGCTGAAAGGCTTAGCTTCCGGGTTCGGAATGTAACCGGGC
>NZ_JBEZWL010000123.1:0-22401 GCF_040648015.1 Streptomyces sp. NPDC029216
TGGTGTCCCGTGCCCAGGCCGAGGGCCTGCAGCTGACCGGGGAGGGCGGGTTGCTCCAGCAGCTGACGAAGCGGCTGCTGGAGTCCGCCCTGGAGCACGGCATGTGCTGCCCCCTTTCGCCGACACGGCCATGGAGGATGCGCGTACCACGTGGGCCCTCCTGCGCGACGGTTGGCTTGCTGTTGCTCACGGCACATCCATGGGCTCGTAGAGCACATCGGTTCTGAGAATTGTTTTCGTGCCCTCAAGAATCGGGGCCGAGTCGTGAAGCGTCCGATGCCAGAAGAGGAGCGCATCGCCCGGTTCGGGGCGGTGGATGCTCAATATCTCCTCAGGCTTTGCGGGCCGGGGCCAGTCCGAGAAGTCGCGTTGCGCAAAGGGAATATCGTTCTGCTTGTCGGCGATGAACCGCGTTTCTCCGCCCACTGCCTCATACGACAGGTAGACGACGACCGTCAGGAGAGTTCGCCTTCCGTCAGGGGCAAAATAGGGTGAATCGTAGTGCGGGACAAGAAGTCCTCCGTGTTCGTACGTGATGAAGCGCATACGCGGATTGACGGCCGCCGGCTTCCAGGGTCTTCCGTCTGAATCCGTCGGATCATCCGATCCCACTTCAAACGACAGAAACTTCTGTAGCCTGCGGTAGAACTCTGCCGCCAAAGCTCTGGAGTCAGCCGTGGCACGGAGATGGCCGACCGGATCTCCCTCTGTATAGTTGGCGGCAATGCCGTCTCGGCCCACCGGCACAAAGCGCTGGGCAGCCAGTTCGGCCGCAAATACCTGCACTTCAGCCGGAGT
This sequence comes from Streptomyces sp. NPDC029216, assembly GCF_040648015.1. Lineage (NCBI taxonomy): Bacteria > Bacillati > Actinomycetota > Actinomycetes > Kitasatosporales > Streptomycetaceae > Streptomyces > Streptomyces sp. NPDC029216. The sequence goes on from NZ_JBEZWL010000123.1 coordinate 799, forward strand.
GAGGAAGTGGCTAATCACCCTGGCATCGACGTTTGGGAGCTCCGACTCGATCGGGGCCCATGAGTCATCGGCAGATATTCGACTCAACGTTTCTTCGGAGAGCTCAAAGGGATTTACCGGCATTTCGAACATGCTCACTTCTCCGTCCTGAGGTCATCGTCGATACCACCGTCGCTGTGGACCCAACCGCCCGGAACAGTCGCGGGCAGCACATTGAGGCGAATGGCGGGACTGCTGGCCACGTACTTGTGCGCGTTGAATCCGTGGAGGGACTCGCGGCCCGTGAAGTCGATGCCTGCAGGGAGCGGGGACCGCTGGGCGGTTATCGTCATGATGACGAGATTAGGTCGTGGTGAACCCCGAAGCAAGCGGGACGTACCCAACGCGGCGGAAGGGGCCGGGAGGCGGGGCGGGGACGGCTCATGGGACTACCGATGCGCGGTAGGCCAGCGAGCCGGACAACGGCCTGGCCTCCGGTATCGCCGACCGGCAGCGCCTCAACGAGCGTTCTATCCTGGCCACCTCGCATTTTGCGGCGGGACAGGGGAGCAGCATGGTCAACGGGCGGATCCGCACCGAGTGGGTGGAGACGGTGTCTCAGGACGGCATGCACCTAATGGAGACACGCTTGGAGGTGCGGGTTCCTGCGTCTGAGGGTCGCAAGTTCGTCACCTGCGCGCTGACCTGGAGGACGTACGTGGTGAGGGACGGTGTTGCCTGTCGGGACTTGTCCTACAAACTCGGCCGCGACCTGGGCAGTCCGGGCAACTACGACTTCGAGATCCTTTCCGCGACGGGGTGCCCTCCGATCCGGAACTCCTTCGGGAGCAACAGCGTGCCGGCCGAGCTGCGCGACGACCCTCGCTTCGATGCGCATCAGGGGCTTGACGATGGCGAATACACCGTCCGGATCGCGACGGGAATGACGACCAGCTGGACGAGCGGGACGGGACAGACCATCGAGCTCCCTGTCCCGGGCCACCAGCTCGCATTCACCGTGGTGGGATCCGCACCGCAGGAGGTACGCGCGAGGACCGCCGGCCCGTGGGCTGCGCGGCCCTCCGTGGAGATACCTGTGGTCGATTGGCGCAACCAGTCCACAGCGGAGGCGGCATGGGAGGCATACCTGCACGGGAACAGAATCCATCTGGATGCTTACGGAATCTTCTCCCCACAACACCTGATGAGGCTTCAGCGCGATACCGCTCTGGAGATTCTCCGGAGCAAGGGCTACGACGTCCCGTGGCCCCCGCGACCCGCCAAGACGCTGCACACCTGGCTGGGCGACTGGGGAGGAGCATGGGTGCCGGCCGACGTGCTCGCGGCCCTTCACACCGTGCCGGACGACACCGCACAACTCGCATGGCATCAGGGAGCCAAGGAATCCCTGAACATCGCATGGGATATGCACCGCCTGTGGACCACCGACGTGTTTTGACCAGGCCCGCGCTCCCTCCACGACCAGGATGCCCCGGTCAATCGTGATCAGGAGCGACCATGGGCACTTGGGACGTCGGCCCGCTGACTACACCCCGGAGCCGCTCGGCCGACGCGACGACGTACGCACAGCTGTCACTCAAGCTTGCCCCGAAGCTGACCTCTCGGACCCAGCCTGGGGCGAGCTTTCCGGCCCGACTTGGTCCGTCGAACTCAACATCGGGTCGGAAGATCCGGTGGGCTCGATCATGCTCGACCTCCGGGGCTCCGGCGGCGGCGTGCTGACTGACGTCCTCGCGGCGTGCCGCCTGTACCACCTGGGAGGGCGCGACCAGCCGGCCTGTGGGAGGCGGAGTGGGATCCGGCCGGCAGAGCGCCCCCTGGCACAAGGCGGCCACGCCTGCCAGGCCGCCCAGGACCGTCAGGACGAAGTCCGCCTGAACCAGACCCAGGTGACCCGCCCGCCAGCGTGCTGGGCACCGGAGCCTCAGGGTGGGCTACCTGGACTCGCTGCTCCACAGGCGCTCAGAGCGGATCGACTTCGACCTGCTTGTCACGATCGGGGCCGACTCAGCGGTTGACTCCGTCCTGAGCAGGGCGCTCCTGACGAAGGACTGACCGCTTCGGGTGGGATTCCTGGTTCCGATGGCGGCAGACGAGGCGCCATCTCTACGCTCGAACAACACGGGACCGGCTGCGGCCGGCGAAGGGCGAACTGGTGCGGGCGAGTACGTGCTCACGGAAGGCAAGCTGGTACGGGACCGGATTCCTCAGATCATCCGCGCGGACGGCGCCGAGCCGGAGACCTACGTGGCCGGCCCGGCCGAGTACCGGCAGCGGCTCCGCGCAAAGCTCGCCGAGGAAGTCGCGGAGTACATGGAGGCGGACGAGACCCACGCCCCCGAGGAGCTCGCGGATGTCCTCAAGGTCGCCTTCGCGCTCGCGGCCGACCTCGGGGTGGATCCCGCTCAGCTGGAGAAGCTCCGGGCAACCAAGGCCGCGGAGCGGGGCGGGTTCTCGGAGCGCATCGTCTGGACCGGCAACCGCTGACCTGCGGTGCCGGTTCCGCAACACCTCTAGAGCTCGGGCTTGGCCGGCATGATGTGGCTCACCCCGGGCAGGGACAGCCCGGCCGCCCTCACGGCGATGGGCCGGCAGGGGCCACTGGTGGGAGCCGACCAGCGGGCCCGCCTGCGTCTCGGGCAGGTCGTCTTTCACGGCTCCCACGATCGCGGGGTGCGGCGACCGCCAGGCCGCCAGGCCGCCAGGGAGCAGTGGCTGGCCGAGGGTCGAGCGGCAGGGAACTGGCCCGGCACCCGAGGTGCACAGCACCTCCAAGCGCAGGCCCCGATCCGTACCGGGCGGCACGAGCGTCCGTAAGCTGTCAGCGGCGTGCGGCCCACTCCGCCCGCCGACCGGCCAGGGCCCCACTGCGACCCCCGGTGATCACCCGGTGCCTGCCAGGAACCCGTCAGCGTCTGAGAGACCGCTGACACGCAAGCGGCATCCCCGACAAGGCCGCGCCCAGGAGTGACGGCCCCCGGGGGCACGACGGTACCGTGCCCAGCGCCCTCGGCCGGCGCAACGAGACCGCGCAACCGACAGCGGCCCTACGAGAGCGGCCGCGAGTACCCAGGCTGATCCCGGTGTTCGGCCCGAGGCGGTCCCGCACGCGGCTTCGGCCCCAACTCCCCTTCGAAAAAACGTAGTTGAAGCATCGATGCGAACGAGTACCCTGATCATGAATCGTTCGGGGATCAACAAGTTCTCCGGACACACGATGCCATCGAGCGAACGGGGGACATTCTCGTATGTCCAAGAACATCGCGGCACGCGCCGCCGCAGCCGCCGGCAGCCTCGCCCTGGCCGCCACCGGAGTCTTCGTGGGCGCGGGTACGGCCTCCGCCGGCTCCAGCGGGCAGCAAATCGCCTACACGGACCACGCGACGCCCGGCTACCGGCACTCGATCGAGCTCTACGGATACAACCAGAACGGCGAGGAGAGCCTCGGCTGTTTCAACATCAACTCGGGCAGCACCACCTACATCTCCGGCTGGTGGTGGCGGGGCGACCTCACGGTCAAGGCATACAACAGCTACAACTGCCAGAACAACTACAGCTGGGGAACCCACGTCAACGTCCCGTACTCCCAGAGCGGCGACTGGACCTACGTCACCGGCTACTAGGCCAGTGCGACCTGGCCACGAAGGGCGTGGGTCACGTGTGATCCACGGGTAGCAGCGCGAGATCGCACCGCGTGCGGCCCTGCCGGCCGGCCTGCGGGGCGGCGCCGCTGGCGGTGCTGGCCCAGCGCAGATCCGGTCGGCAGCCGGTTCGGCGGGCCGGGCAGAGCGCGGTTGGCTTTGCAGGCGTGTCTCTGACCTGACCAGCCCGCAGTACGAGCGCAGCCGCCGTGCCGGAACGTTCCTGCCGCCTCAGTCCTCGTCCGTGGCGACGACGACCACGGCTCGCCCACTGCCGATTCCCACCACGGCCGCGTCAAAGGTGGCCTCGGTGACCGGTGTCCACGTAACGTTGCCCAGGGCCGCCTCCCGGTAGGCGGCATGGCCGTTGGCACGCCAGTCGGCGTCCGGCCCCAACAGCTCCGCCAGCCCACCGGCGATGGCCTCGGCCAGGCGGCGCATCGCCCCGCCGGCACCACCGCCGCGGTAAGCGAGGGGGCGAACCAGCGTGGCTGTCGTCCAGGACAGCACCTCGTCCGCGGGAATCCGCCTGGCCAGCGCGGCTTCCATCTGGTCCGGGGAGCGCGGGCCGCCGTGCCCGTGGTCGCAACGGCCGCAGTCCGGAGCAAGCAGTCCCGTGGGCGCCAGGACGTCCCAGCACAGCTGTCCGTGGCTGCGGCCGTCGTCGGGACCGAGGTGGACGATCCGGTCCGCGTACTCGCCCCACTCCGCCAGCCACATGCCGAGGTCGGCATCAGATCCCAGATCGTATGCCGGGGGCTTCTCGAACGACAGCTTCACGGTTCTCCTTCGACCAGGTCGTCTCTTCCCGATCTTGCCCGACCCGCGCCGATGCACGGCACCGAACGACGCCGACTTGACCGGCAGGACCCGAAAGAGACGACCTACCGCCCGGCGGCCGGGCCGGGCAGCGGCCTGCCCTCGCAGGAGGCGTCCCCGGCCGGCATCCGGCCGTCGACGAGGAAGCCCTCGACGTACGCGTCCACGCAGGGGTTGTGCGACTGGTAGACGCCGTGGTCGCCGCCGCCGACGGTGATCAGCCGGGATCCGGCCGTCCCCCGGTGGGCCCTCAGCGCACCCTCGCGGTAAGTGGCCGGGTCGTGCAGTGAGTTGAGCATCATGACCGGCGGCAGCCCGCGCCCGGTGACCTCCACCCGGGGCGCCCGGGAGCGCGGCCAGGCGGCGCAGACCGAGGCGAAGGTCAGCTCACGGGCCCCGGCCATCGGGTACGCGGCGCTGTCCGCCGCGCTCCGGCGCACCCAGTAGGCGCTCCGTCGCGGACCACCGCTAGCCCGCCGACCCGGGTCGTGATGCCCGCCGGCCCGCGTCGGGCCGAAGCGAGCACGCTGGCCGGTCGACCGAGGGTGTCGCCCTGCTCCACCTCGATCGCGACCATCTGCGCCCCTGTCGTGTCGAGCAGGTGGGCGGCCAGGCAGCCGGTGCTGTTGGCGTTGGCGACGTCCTCGTCGACACCGATCGCCGGCGCGAACATCCGCGCCGCACCCGGCCGGTCGCCCACCGGCGCTACGTACACGAAACAGCCGAGGAGCCCGTACCGCCAGCACGCCGCTGCCAGCCTGCCGAGATGTGGGCGGAATCGGAGCAGCGCCGACCGGTCGTGGACCGGTACCAGCATGCGTGGTGCGCCGGGCGCGGCGATCCGTGGCGCGTCGGTCGGATGCGGATCGTCCGCCGTGAGTCCGAGCGCGGCGACGATTGCGGCGCGCTCGTCCGGTGCCGGGTGACGCAGCGCGACGAGGCCCTGGTCGAACCGCACCTCGACGTCGGCGGGGCGGCGGATCGCGGCGGTGCCGAACGTGCGCCCGCCGGCGTGCTGGCGGTCGTTCAGCTCGCCCAGCGCGGTGCGGGTCAACCGGACGGCCTGCGCGGCAACGGTGCCGTGACCGCAGCCGGACAGTTCGGCGGTGGCGGTGAAGAACCGGACTGAGCGGCCACCGTCCGGCGTCCGCCCCGGGCCGAGGAACGCCGCGTGCGAGGTGCCGGCCGCAGCAGCGACCGCACGCCGATCCGCGTCCGTCGCCGCCGGGTCGTCGTCGGTGACGGCCGTCGGGCTACCGCCCCGGCCGTCGCGCCGCACGCACGCACGCACGCACGCATCAACCACCGTGACATCCGGCCAGGACATCGGTCAGTCGATGCCTTCGACGATGCGGAAGTCGCGCTCGACGCCGTCGGAGAGGGCGACCAGCGCCTCCTGGTAGGCCGCACTCTCGCGCGCCGCGACGGCCTGCTCGAAGCTGTCGAACTCGACCACGACGGTGCGCTCGGCGATTCCGGCGTCATGCGCCACGACCCGACCGCCACGGACGATGGTCCGGCCGCCCTCGGACTCGACGGCCAGGCGGGCCAGCTTGTTGTAAGCGGCCAGCTTCTCAGGATCTGCAATGGTGCGGTAGACGCTGACCCAGTAGCCCTTGGGCATGGAACCTCCAGTGTTGGGATGAGTGCATCCGACTTACGGGTTGGTCTCGGACGAGTGTCGACGGGCGAGCGCGAGCAGTGCGCCGGCCTGGTCGGTGCACTGCGGTTCCAGCAGGGCTGTCTGCGACATCGGCTCTCCCGTCGAGTTCGTTTCGAAATCAGAAACGCCGGGATGGATGCTAGTGTTTCGAATAACGAAACGCAAGGAGGGGCCATGCCGACACCGCGCCCAGGAACACCGGTTCGTGGATCGACGACCGGCCGTCCCCTCATGGCCGCGATGGACCTGTTCGGCCGTCGGTGGGCGCTGCGAATTCTCTGGGAACTGCGTGCGGGTCCGCTCGGCGCCCGCGCGCTGCTGGCACGGTGCGAAGGGCTGTCATCCAGCGTCCTCTACCAGCGGCTCCGCGAACTCGCATCGAGCGGGATCATCGCCCCCTCGGCCGACGGCTACGAGCTCACTCGGCTGGGGACAGCACTCCGTGATGCCCTTCGTCCGCTCGACGAATGGGCGACCACCTGGGCGCAGGAGCGCGAACACAACGATCAGGAGCCCGCGGAGACGTGAAGGTCACCTCCGACCAGGTGAAGCGGTGATGTGACGGCCGCCGACTCGGGACACGGCCTCACGCGGCCTGCGAGAGAGCCTCGCTCGCTGGCCCGTCGCCGCGCAGAGGGGTGAAGGCGACGCCCAGGCGTTGCGGGGGTCTCCGTCTGCCGAGATGGCCGCCGCCCTGGACGCGGCGCGGCACGGGGACGGCCCGCCGTCACCGCCGGCCCCTCGCCGCCCGGTACGGCGTCAGCACCCGCACCGCAGAACGCCTCCTCGCCAAAGCCCGTGACCACATCGGCCGGCCCCACAGGCAGCGGGGCGCAGCAGCGGGCCGGGGGCACCTGCCTCCGGGCCTGCACATAACCTCGACGTTTACTGCCTTCGGCTCGTCAAGGTGACACTGGATTAAGAGCGACCGAGGATAGGTCCGAGGGTTGCGGAAGCCCAGGGATCTCAGAGGGCGTTAAGTCCGTTTCTGATATTGGCCGTGTCCGGGTTGTTCGAGGAGCCCTTGGCGGACGAGTCGGCCCAGGCGGGAGCGGGTGACGTTGATCGAGGGCTCGTCGGTGGGCAAGCCAAGGTGTTCGTACAGATCGCGGACGCGGAACACCTTCCCGGGGTACTCGTTGAAGGCGGTCACGATGCGCTGGTAGACGGTGGCGCTCTGCGCGGCGCGCAGCCCGCACCGCTCCACCGCCTGGTCCAGGAGGGCGATGCCGGCCTCGTTGTCGTGCGCGGAGGCGGGCAAGACCACCACGCCGGTGCTCAGGCCCAAACGTCCACGGCGAGCCCGCGTTTCCTGCCGGGCGTCTTCTTGTTCGCGTCCAGTCCCGTCGTCGTCTTCGGCACCCCGGCCGCCACGCGGACGGACTGGGTGTCGGTGATCACCAGGGACGGGTCCTCTAATCGTCTGGCCCGCTCCCGCACCTGGCAGCGCAGGATCTCCTGGATCCGTTGGTCAAGGCCGTCCTGGCACCACAGGGTGAAGTAGTAGAACACCGGAGACCAGGCCGGGAGGTCGTGCGGCAGGAGCCTCCACTGACAGCCCGTCCGGTTCTGGAAGAGCAGCGCGTTCACGACCTCGCGCAGGTCGCAGGAGCCCGGCCCCCGGTCGTCGACCGCGCCACCCGCTCCTGCTTCCACGCGGTGACCAGCGGCTCGATCAACGACCACTGCTCGTCGGACAAGTCAGTTGCGAACGGCATCCGTTCCATGCCCGCGACCCCATCATGCACACGACATGACATGAGGACGGAACTGTCCCATCACCCACGAACGGGCGGCATCAGACCATCCCGAACGGGACTTAACGCCCTCTCGGCATGAATATGCCGATCAGTTGGGCCGCACGACGACCAGTACCACGAACGAGCGATCATGAACCGAGAGGGAAGGGACGTAGCGCCCTTTCAGGGGCTGTTGCGGCGCGGAAGGCGCTGGGGCTCACGCCCCGATGGCGTTTGAAGGCGGCGCTGAAGCCGAAGGCATCGGCGTAGCCGACAGACTTGGCGATCAGAGCGATGGAGGAGTCGGTGTCGGACAGGAGTGCCTCGGCCTCGTCCATACGGCATTCGGTGAGGTAGGTCAGCGGCGGGCGACCCATCACCTCGGTGAAGCGTTTGGCGAACAGCGCTCGGGAGACACCGGATTCGGTGGCGAGCGCCTCTACCGTCCATCCCTTGGAGGGCCGGGCGTGGAAGGCTTCGAGGGCGGGGGCGAGGACCGGGTCGGCCAGGCCGCGGTACCAGTCGGGGGCTTCCGAACCCGCCCGGTCGAACCAGGTACGCAGCGTACACACCAGGGCCCAGTCCAGCAGTCGGTCCATCAGAGCCTGGGAGCCGGCCGAGCGCAGGGCGGCGTCGGCCGCGGCCGTCTCCAGCCAGGCGCAGACCTCTGTGCCCTCGTTGATCACGAGTACGGGCGGCAACGCGCGGAGCAGTCGTTCATGGCGATGGCCCGAGGCGCGGTAGGCGCCCACGATCAGTGCGGTTACTCCGTCCGGTTCGTTGCCCCAGCGGATGCCGCCGAGGTCTTGGGCAGTGCATTCGGCATCCGCTGCGAAGCACGCGATTTCGTACTCGATGTGTGGGCGGTCGAGGGTGGCCGGCTGGTCTACGAGGTGAAATGTGTCGGGGCTGCGCACGATGGCCGTGTCGCCGACGCCGACCGCTTGTTCGGCACCGTCGGGCAGCAGCAGGATGCCACCGCCCCGCAACACGCTGACCATCGTGAGCGGGGCGCCGTCGGCGAAGCGGATGGTCCAGGGCGCTTCCAGCACGGCGTGGCTGACGACCGAGCCCTCGGCCCGGATGCCACTGAGCAGCGCACTCAAAGGGTCCACGGATGTCATCGTAGACGAACTCCTATGCAGCGGAGCGTTTCTCCCATGGATCATCTAATTGATCACGGGTGTACTGGACTGGTCGAACTGACCGAGACCAGCCAGGAGAAACCGTGTCGCACCGCAGCAGCGCTGCCAGGACCGCCCTTGTCGTCATCGCACACCATCGGGCCGATTCCCTCACCGCGCACACCGCCCGCCGTACCGCCGCGCGACTCGAGACCGCCGGATACCGCGTCGACCTGCTCGACCTGCACGCCGAAGGGTTCGACCCGCGGATGAACGTGGCGGACCAGCCTGACTGGGCCAACCGGGAGAAGCCGTACTCGGACGAAGTCCAGGCCCATATGCAGCGTGTTCTCGACGCCGATGTCGTCGTCGCTGTGTTCCCCGTGTACTGGCAGAGCGTGCCCGCCCTCCTCAAGGGCTGGATCGATCGCGTGTGGAACTACGGATTCGCCTACGGCCGCAGCAAGCCCCGCCTAGCGGGCAAGCGCATGCTGTGGCTGGGCCTGGCCGGCGCCACCTCCGACGACCCCATCACAGAGGGAATGCAGACCGTGCTGGAGACCAACCTGAGCGAGGGCATCGCCTACTACTGCGGATTCTCCTACTCCTCAGTCGCCCTGCTCCCCGACGCCGAGGAGCGCCCGCAGCGCATTGATGCCGAGGGCAATCTGCTGGTCGGCGACGCGGTTGCGGGAGCCGAGCGCGAGGCGCAGTACGCCGAGTTCGACCGCCGCGCGCGGAAGGCCGTGGAAGGGTTCCTTACGGCGGAACTGGTGGCGGCCTGATGACGGGCGCAGGATCCCGCGCTGCCAGGTGCTACTCAGCCCCAACCTGATCGACACGACGGCCCGCATCGACGAAGCGGCGATGCGGGCCGGACGGGGCTCTCTACCAGAAACGGACTTAACGACCTCTCATGGCGATGGAAATGCTCTACTGGTCCTCGCCTGTCATGCCGGACGATCTTCTCTGCGCCATCAGCGCGGGCGCACTCCGTCGATGACGAGTGTCAGCAGGCGGTCGGTTTCGGCCGCGCCGTCACTGTCGTGTTCGGTGGCCAGCGCAATGGCTCCGACAAGTTTGAGCAGCTGGGTGATGGTGACCTCGGGGCGTACGGCGTGCGCTTGGTGAGCGCGCGCGAGTAGTTCGCTGCCGGCGTTCACGATGAGCGTGTGGCAGGTGTCCCCGAGCGTCGGATCGCCGGCACCAGGCATCAGAGCTGCCCCCAGGCCCTTGTTGGTTACGGCGTGTGCCCCGAGGGCGTGAAGCCAGGTGACGAGCGCGGCTTCCCGGTCAGGCTCGGTCGCGAGGTCGCGCGCCTTGGCGCAGAGGGTCTCCACCCGGTCTCTGAAGACGGCCTCCAACAGCGCCTGCCGGGATGGGAAGTGCCGGTGCAGTGTGGCTGAGCCGACCCCGGCATGGCGCGCGATCTCCTCCAAGGAGGCTTCAACGCCGTGCTGGGCAATGGCGGCCCCGGCGGCGGCCAGGATCCGTTCATAGTTGCGCCGCGCGACGGCGCGCATGGGACGCCTGGGCGAGGACGGCACGGTCGCGTCTTGGGACACGGGAGCTCCTGACGGCTTGCTAACCGGGGTGGTCCTCCATATCGTATCGAGCGTTAACCGGAGGGCCACCCCATTTATGGGTGTGCCCCTCCCCGGTGTGTGCGACATGCAGGAGAAACAGTGGAACCAACGGACAAGACCGTCGTCGTGACGGGCGCGACCGGCCTGCAGGGCCGGGCAGTGACCAGGCATCTGCTCGACGGTGGCTGGCAGGTGCGCGCCCTCACGCGCAATCCGGACGGCGCGCCGGCCAAGGCCCTGGCGAGCACCGGCGCGCAGATCGTACGCGCGGAGATGGAGGACATCTCCTCTCTCGTCGACGCTGCCGAAGGCGCCTACGGGCTGTTCAGCGTCCAGCCCACGGTGGGTTCACCCGGTACGGAGGCGGGCTTCTCCGCCGAGGACGAGGTCCGCTGGGGAATGAACATCGCCGAGGCCGCCCGAACCGCCGGCATCAGGCACCTTGTCTTCAGCTCGGTCGCTGGCGCGGACCGCCACGGCCGTGAGGCATTGCCCCGGAACCTGATCAGCAAGTGGCAGATCGAGCAGCACCTCGCGAAGCTCGGCCTGCCCGCCACGATTGTGCGGCCGGTGTCCTTCATGGAGAACTACACCGGTGAATACGCCCTGCAAGGCGGCAACCTGGTCTCAGGTATCGCCCCCGACGTTCCGCTGCAGATCACGGCCGTGAACGACGTCGGCTTCGTTACCGCCCTGGCCTTCTCCCAGCCCCAGGAGTGGATTGGGCGAGCCATGGCCTTGGTCGGCGACGAACTGACTCCGGTACAGATCGCCGCGCACATCGAGACGGCAATCGGGCGTCCGCTTCCGTACGCCCAGATCCCGATAGAAACGATCCGCGCCGTCAACGAGCAGTTCGCGTTCGCCCACGAGTGGCTGAACGAACGCGGTTACCGCGCCGACATCACCGCTATGCGGCGGATCCACCCCGCCGCGATGGACTTCCGCACCTGGCTGGAGCGAACCGGTGCAGCCCAGATCACGGCATTCCTGAACGCCCAGGATGCAGAGGGACAGGGCGCGTGAGCGGTGACAGGCCCCACCTTGGACGTATCGGCATCTGGGCCGTCGAACTCGACGACTGCACGGCTGCCAGTGTCCGCGAGGCCGTGACCACGATCGAGGAGCTCGGCTTCGGCGCCTTGTGGTTCCCCGAGACAGCGGGGCGGGAAGCGATGGCGCAGGCCGGGATCCTGCTGTCGCAGACCCGCCGGATCGTGGTGGCAGCCGGCAGCACGGACATCTACGCGCGCGACCCGGTGACGACCGCCGCCGCACAGCGCACCCTTGAGGAGGCATTCCCCGGACGCTTCCTGCTCGGTCTGTGGGACAGCCACCCCAGCCTCGCCGAAGATATCCGCGGCCACCGCTTCGGCCCCCCGCTGCCCACCATGCGCGCCTACCTCGACGCGCTGGACACCGCCCCGTTCGGGCCGCCAGCCACGGGCCCCTCGCCCCACCGTGTGCTCACGGCCCTGGACCCCGGCATGCTCGCACTCGCCGCCGAACGAGCCTGGGGCGCAAACCCGTTGGGCATGCCGGTCGAACACACCCGCAACTCCAGAGCAGTGCTCGGACCCACCGGGCTCCTGGCCGTCACCCAGCTGTGCGTGCTGGGCCCGGACCGCTCGCACACCGCCGCGCTGGCTCGCACCACGGCAGCAGCTGCCCTGCCCAACCGTCGCACCCTGCTTCCAGACCTGGGGTACGAGAACGTGGACTCGCTCGACGACCGACTCGTCGACGCGCTCGTGGCCCACGGCACCGCCGAGGATATCGCCCGCCGCGTCCATGAGCACCTTGACGCGGGGGCCGACCACGTCAGCCTCCACCTCCGCACCACCACGCCCCACACCCCGCCCACACAGCAGTGGAAGCAACTCGCAGTACACCTGCTGCCCTGACCCGGCCCGGGAACGTGGCGAACAGGCGCGGCTCTGCTGTTCTCGCCGCCCTGTTCGCCGAGCAAGCCGAGGAGATGCCTTGCCCTCCGTCCGTCATCTCTCTTTGAGCCTCTCTGGGAACAGTTCTCGGTTCTCCTGCCCGAGCGACCCGAGTTCGACCCCACGCATCCGCTGGGCTGCCACCGCCGACGCGTTCCAGACAGGATGGTGTTCGGACTGGTTGTCGAAGCGCTGGTACACGGCTCCGGATACGAACGAGTCGCCACCGCCGACTGCTCGGACTGGACCATCCGCAACAGGCTCAGAGAGTGGAGCAACCTGGGACTGGCACACGAACTGCACCGCATCGCGCTGACCGCCTACGACAAGATGATCGGACTGGAGCTGTCCGAGCTGTCCGTCGACGGCTTTCACACCAAGGCCCCGTGCAAGGGGGACAAGGCAGGGCCGTCGCCAGTCGACCGGGCCAAGCAAGGGCTCAAGCGTTCCACCCTGGTCGACGGCGGCGGGATACCGCTCGGCCTCGCCTCAGCCAGCGCCAACCGGCACGACTCGGTCCTGCTCGAACCGACCATAGAAGCCGCCAAACACCAGGTCGGGAACCTACCCACCAATGCCACCGTGCATCTCGATTCGGCCTACGACGGCAAGCCCAGCCGCCGGATCCTCGACGACCACGGCCTCATCGGCGAGATCGCACGCAAGGGCGTGCCCGCTCCGATCCAAGTCGGCATGCGCTGGGTAGTTGAACGCACCCAATCCTGGATGAACGGCTACGGCAAGATCCGCCGCTGCTTCGAACGCGATGGCCGAATAGTCGACTTCTACCTCTACCTCGCCGCCGCGTTCGTCACCGTGCGCGCCTTAATTCGACGTGCAAGAAAGCTCTACCGGTGGCCGAGCCGCCCAACTGCACGTCGCCTGAGATGACGCCTAACCTCGGTCGCCCTTATAACCGGATTCATCCTTTCGGGGTCTCCCGGTGCGGGAGCAGGCCGGGAGTCTGTGGTGATCAGTAGCGTGCGGAAAGCCGTCACTCGCACGGCATGTCCGCGTCGCCCGGCGCGTCCCCCTGCTCTGGAGATGTCCCCATGAATATTGATGGCCAGCTGCCCCCGATCGGGGTGGAGATCCCGTGCTCCGGCTACGCCGTGGACGTGCCGCTGAAGATCGACGCGATCGGTATGGTCCAGCTCGACTTCAAGGGCGGCATCAGGGTCCGCATCGAGTCGAACCTCAACAACGATCTCGGCGGAAGACGACTGAAGATCATCGGTGAGGAGTACAGCGCCGACCACCCGGAGCTCGGCAGGTCACGCTCTCGCAGGCCGACATCGACGTCACACCGCTCAGCCTGCTGGAAGTCATCTCGAACACGCCGCCGAGGTACAAGAACACCCTGTTCCACGACTTCACCCTCACCATCGACAAGTTCCCGGGCTCCAACGGGCCGATGACGCTGTCCAACACCAGGACGCTGGCCACCCTTGGCAACCTCACGGTGTTCCCCCCGCAGGGCGATGTCTACCAGCTGCAGCAGCCGATCGACTTCGCCCCCGTCGGCGACCCGGGCAAGGTCGTCGCGCAGCTCACGGCCCTTCCGATGACCATGTCCCACAACCCCTGAGAGGTCGTTTTCCTCCAATGTTTCATCCCAGGATGGGGCGTTTGGTGGTCTTCGTTGGGTCGCGCCAGGAGACGGTGTTCTCACCGGTGAGACGGCGGGCCATGAGATCGGTCATCGCGAGGTTGACCAGGGCTTCGGAGCGGGTGGGCGGGGTCTCGTAGTCGCGGGTCAGGCGCCGTTGGAGCATGAGCCAGCCGTAGGTCCGCTCGACTGCCCACCGTTTCGGGATCGGGGTGAAACCCCTGCTCCCGGGCTTGCGGGTGGTGATCTCCAGCCGCGCAGGCCGGTCGGCCATGCCAGCGTCACGCGCAGGCCTCACCGTCCTTGTCATGACCACGGCTCTGACGGCCGCCCTGGCCACGATCGGCTCTCCGGCCTCCGCCGCCGAGTGCGGTGTCCGTTCCGACGGCCGGCTGCACTGCGGCAACCGGGCCGGGGACAAGGGCTACGCGGACCGCTCCTACCGCTCGGCGACCCGCGGCACGCTCGTGGGCACGTTCAGCTGGTTCCAGTGCTGGGGTCACGGCGACCCGCACCTGGGGACTCCGGCAAGCACAAGTGCCACGGCCTGCTCGTGATCGCCCTCACCGACGACAAGGGCCGACTGGTCTGGGTGAGCGCGGTGAGGCCCGGACGCACCTCGGAGATCACCGCCTGCCGCCACGACGGACTCACCGCCCACCTGCGCGCGGCCGGCCTCGGCGCGATCGCCGACCTGGGCTTCGTCGGCCTCGACGACAGCGGCCCGGACGCCGATCCGGCGGTGATCACCGGCTACAAGGCCGCCCGCAACAAGCCCCTGACCAGGGGCCAGAAGCTGTCGAATAGAGCGCTGGCCGCGGTCCGGGCCCCGGTCGAGCACGGCTTCGCGCACCTGAAGAACTGGCGCGTCCTCGGCAAGGTCCGCACCGACCCGAAATGGGCGACCGCGCTGGTGCGGGCCCTGCTCGTCCTGACGAACCGGGAAGTCGTCCGCTGACCGGCGATCTACACCGATCGTTCTGGCTCTCGCCTGGGCCTGCCACGGGCGGCGTCGCCCTTGCCTGGGGCAGGGAGGGCGCGGGTTCAGACGTAGGTCCTGCGCCACTGGTCGGCCGCGCCGAGAAGGGTCATGCCGGCGGAGGTGTAGGCCTGCATGGCGCCGGTGTTGTGGGTGTCCACGTCGACGCCGACCGTGCGGTGGCCGCGGGCGTGGAGGAGGCTGAATGCGGTGGTGAGGAGTTGGGCGCCGAGGCCGTGGCGGCGGTGGGCGGGGTGGACGCCGAACCAGGCGATCCAGGCACGGTCGACGGGGTCGCGGGCGATGAGGGCGCCGGCGGGGACGCTGTCGAGTTCGGCGAGGAGCCACAAGTCGGGGTTGTAGCCCTCGCGTCGGCGCTGGGCCTGGTGGAAGTCCTCGAAGTCCGGGTGGGGGTGCTCCGGGTCGCCGGTGAAGGCCTCGTTCAGCACGGAGTGGACGGTGCGGAGGTCGGTCTCGTTCCGGGCCGCGCGCACCGTGGGCGCCCTGGATGCCGGGTGGTCGGGGAGGCCGAGGGAGTCCAGAGCGACGGTGAGACGGCTGCTGCTGTGGACGATGGCCCAGCCGCGGCTGAGGAGCTGGTCGTGGGGCTGGCAACCCGGAAGCTGATAGAGCGTCACTGACATGTCGTGGGTGGGGAGATCGTGGGCGGCCCAGGCGTCGAGACGGTCCAGGAGCGCGGCGGTGACGGCAGGCGCGTCCGGGCACGGGGCGATGACCAGCTGGGCGCGCAGCTCGCCCGGCTGGGGCGCGGGGTGGAGGGCGGCGAAGCCGAGGAGACTGCCGTCGGGGGCCGACGCGGCCCACGTGCGGGTGGCCAGGTCGAGGCCGGGGGCGGCCAGCATGCTGCGCACCACCGCCGGCCCGCTCTCGCGGCGGCCGACCGTCGCCTCCTCGTCCCGGCCGAGCAACTCGGTGAGGGCGTCGACGTCCGCGGGGGATACGGCTCTCCAGTCCATCCTCGCACTGTCGCAGGACGAGGCGATGGGGGCCAGCGGATTTAGGCGGCGCCGCGGCAGTCCTCACAAACGGGGAAGTCGCCCGCTGACCGACGATCTCCACCGAAGTCACCCGCCCGTCACCAGCATGAGTACCCCGGAGCCGACGCACACCAGGCCCGTGACCTGCTACTTCACGACGCACACCACTCACTGCCTGAAGATGTGCGATCCCTCCGAAGGCAGCTGGGGCCGGCTCGCCCGCGAACTGCGGGCGGTCGGCATGACCGAGGCCGCTGATCGGCTCCTGGCCGCCGACGTCCTGACCAGCCCGCCACCCGAGCTGGGCGCGGCCGCCGTCACCGCCTGCGGCCAGCTCGTCCGCGCAGCGGCCGCTCGGCCCGAACCGGCCATGCACCGACATCAGCATTCGCTGCCGTCCACGAGCTCCTGCCGTGTCCCAGCCCGTGCCGTTGAGGAGCCGCTTGTCCGGGGGGCTGACGGGGGCGTGTCGGTCTTCAGGGAGAGCCGTTGTCATGGTGTGAGTGAATGCGACGACCTCGACGACGGGGAATGGGCCGTGATCCGCGTGCTGTTGCCGCGCTGCGGACCCGGTGGGCCGGACTACCGGCCTATCGTCAACGGCATCCTGTGGCAGCAGCGAGGCGGACGGCGCTGGCACGACCTGCCCACCCGCTACGGGCCATGGCACCGCTGCGCCGAACGACTGCGCCTGTGGCAGACGGACGACACCTGGCACAACATCCTCACCTACTTGGCCGCCAGCCGCCCGCTGCCCCGCCACACCGACCAGAGCGAGACGCCGAAACCTTCCCTCACGCGGGAGGCGATCGATGACTGGAACAGCCCCTGGCTTCCCTAACCGCTACCGCTACCAGGCCGCCGGCAGCCCTTCTCGCAGGGGCTCCGCTCAGCGCGCGCCTACCCTTCACCGAGTCTTCGTCGCGCTCCACGCGATGCCACGGGCGCTCACCCTCGCGGCCCCGCCTGCACCGCACAGCCGCTCACGCAGCCGTATCAGGTGGGATAGGCCCGCCACTTCCTTGAACCGGTCGAGCAGAAGGCCGATACGGCGGTCATCGCCCGCCCGCCACGGCGACGGCGATGGCGTCGACAAGCTCCTCGGGGTCCTCAGGCATGCGGAGAGTCTTCACCGATACCAACCGATCCATCCCCGCCCCCGACCAACAGGCAGCCGGCGCACCCACACAAAGTGGGCTACGGCCCTCACATCTCCCCCGCTGTGGAGCCGCCCCATGGGGATTGCGCCCACACCGCTCTAAAACGGCCGCGCACGCCACAGAGCCAGCGGGCCGGTCAAGCAGGTGCCGTCGGCCGCGGCTGCTGACGGTGACGTGTGACGGCGGCCGATGCCCGGCCGACAGCACCCCGAGGGAGGAGAGGCCGACGCGGCAGGCGGGACCCCTCCCCATCCCACCCGATCCGGCGTTCACACGCACGCCCGAACCCACCCCACGCCCGCCAGAACCACCCGCACAGACCCCTATACCGGCCCCGCTGGCCAGCGCAGTGAGCACAGGACCACAGCCCTGCCAGGACGGGGACACCGAAGCGCCCGGGCGCTGAACCACACGGGTGGTGGGGCGGCCCGGTGTTACTGCCGCCAGAGCGCTCTGGTCACCGGGCCTCGCCCGCGCACGCCCTATCGACGCGGACTGAACCGACCATAACCACGCCCAGCAGCCCGCTGGCCTCACAAGCACCGCATTCGGCATCCCGCGTGACATCCGCAGGCGAGAGTTGACGCCCAACGCTGACACCAGCGGCCAACCGAGCCGACCGCACTACGCTGCCGCCGCGGCCCTGACCGTCACGCATCAGGGGAGCAGCGCGATCGTGCGACCACTCCAGCCACACAGGTCTTGACGTGGTCTCAAAAAATTTGGAGAAGAAGGCGTTTGAAGGAGGAAGGCCGGGTTAGACGCGAGACAACGGAAAGCGCCGCCATGCATGGGGCGCTCCCGGAGCAGGCCCCGCTGCATGCCGCCCCCTTCCCTCCTGGCGTCATGCAGAAGGCCCGCCCGCACGACGGGCTGCCGCCCGGATCCGTACGGCACCCGGACACCCCCGCCTCCGGCCCCCTCCCCGGCCGGAACCGGGGGCCGTCCGGCGAACCCCTGGCAGCGGCGCTCATACCGCCGCCCCCGGGCACGGACCCGACGGCAGCAGCCCGGCACACCCACCCGGTCATCCAGCGCGGTCAACCGCGTGCGGCGCCCCGGCACGACCGCGCGAAGGAGCAGCGGTACGGGGCCGCCGCGCGATGCGGGCGGGTCACAGCGGCGGGACCGTCTCGATGGTGAACAGCTCCCCGGCACCCGTGATCTTCAACAGGCGCGTGAACTGCTCCCGGGGCGCGGCGAGGTAGAGGTTCTGGCTGCTTTCGGTGGCGGCGGTGCGGGCGGCCAGGAGGGCGTTGAGTCCCGAGGAGTCGCAGAAGGACAGGTGCTGCAGATCGACCACGACGTCGAGAGGAAGCCCTTTGCCTGACAGGAGCAGGCGGGGAAGGCCGGCATCGCGACGTTCGTGATGCGCCAGCACGAATACCTCGTCGCCGTGAAAGCCGAGAACGACCTCTTGACCTGCCACACCCTGCACTGGGCCGACGAGATCCGCGACCCCCGCAAAGAGATCGACTCCCTGCCCGGCAAGGCCAAGGCCTCGCAGAAGGAACTGGCCATGGCGCGCCAGCTCATCGACGCGCTGGCCATGGAGTGGAGGCCGGAGGAGTTCCACGACACGTTCCAGGAGAAGGTCGCCGCCCTCATCAGCGCAGACGAGGCACGAGCAGTGATGGTGCTCCTGGGGCTCCTCGATGACACCGCCCAGAGCGAGGAGATCCGCCGGGCCGCGGGCGAGATGCGGTTCCGGATCGGCTCACGCCTCGCCTGACCCTCACGCGCCGGCCTGTTGCACTCGACTTCTGCGTGAGAGCACGGCCTGCCGTGACCCGGCAGGCGCGCCCCAGCTCAAGCCCCGGCTCCCGGATTGACTGACTCGGCGGTGCGGCGGTATTCGGCGTTGAGGCGCTGGGCTTCCTCGAGCTGGTCTTCGAGCGCGATCCGTAGTGGATGACATGACGGCCGTTCCAGGCGCCCGGGCAGGTGCCGGGACGGGCGAGGCCGCCGGACCGGCCGATCAGGGTTGGGCCACGACCGGTCCGGCAGGCATCGGTACACCGGTAGGCGGGACGGTCGAGCAGATCGCGCAGGAGGCCCGCGACGGCAACGACGTCAGCATGCACGCGCTACCAGTTTTGAGCTGAGGACGAGACCCGCGGGCGCGGGCGGGCCGTTCGCCAGCCGCAAGGGTGTCAGATCACCGATTCGGCCCAGCGGCCGTGACGGGCTGGCTGCTCTGGCGGTTATGGGCTGCGTCGTCCGTGCTGTCTTCCCCCAAACCCATGAGCGCAAGGAGATTTTGATGTTCCGTATCGCCAAGGCCGTAGCCCTTACCGCCGCCACCGGCGCCGTCCTGGCAGGCGGGGCCGGCATGGCCGCCGCCGACGCCACCGCCGAAGGCGCCGCCATCGGCTCCCCCGGCGTCCTGTCCGGCAACGTCGTCCAGGTCCCCATCCACATCCCCGTCAACGTCTGCGGCAACACCATCAACGTCGTCGGCATCCTCAACCCCGCCTTCGGCAACACCTGCATCAACGCCAGCGGACACAAGGACGGCCACTACAAGGGCCAGCAGCACGGCGAATACTGACAAACACCAGACCCTGGACCCGTCGCACTTCCCGCAGTCACTCCAGAGCGCCGTGTGAACCAGCCGCAGCGCACAGCCCGGTACCGATCGGCCTCCCCCACGTCGTCCAAGGGCAGGCCGGCTCCCGTACCGGGCTGTGCGCTGGAGTTTCGGCGATGAAAACGAAACGGCTCCGCCCCCGGGGAGGGGGAGCCTTGCGGGCCTACACAGCAGGAGCTACACCGCGGCCGTCACCAACCGCGCCCGCGGCGATGTGGAGCCGGAACCCGAGTGAGCAGCTGGGGCTCAGTCTCTTCCTTGTCCCTATCAGAGAGGACTGGAAGGACCCGATACGTCGAAGGTATGCCGTCCCCATTTGAGCGAAGCGATCCCATATCCCTCGTCCCCGGGCCTCGGCTCCCCTACGGTCGATCACGTTGGTCCGCGCAAGCCAGGGGGTGGGACATGAGCGCATCCGCTGCTGCTGCCCGACCTGTGCTTCGCGAGTACGAGAAGAGCATCGCGAAGGTACGTGAGCGGGTCCATCCGGTGTTGTGGTCGTTCTCCGGCTGTGGTCTATCGGTGGCAGATTCAGCTGGACTGTTCCTGCGTGCGCGAGTACTACACCCGGGATGATCAAAGGCCTCCGAGTGAGCGTGCGATTCGCGATGGGTATGGCAATACGCTGCCGACCGGGCAGATGCTGTGCGTTCACGACGATGCCCTGGAAGCCGAGTACCGTCAGGTGACCGGATGGCGCAGCCGCCGGGAGGTTGCCTCTCCTGCCGACCCCCTGGAGCCGCCTGACTATCTCGACGCGGATGTCTGGTCGCTCCTTCGCCACAATGAGCCGTACAGCACCGCGTACTGGACGGTCAGCCTGGACTGCGGGCACGTCGATGAAGCTGTAGCAACGGCAATTGGCTGGCAACCCGGTGACGGGGCTGTCCTGACCGATCCGGCTCGAGCGCGGCAGATGTCTGCCGAGTACGAGGACCTGTGGGCTGCGAACCCGGATCTCGTATCGGAGCGGGAGCGCGGGCACACCGCCGCATGCTGGCCGCTGCCTCGTCCGGAAAGACTCTGCTACACCTGCCCTCACACCCGCTGGATCGTTGCGTACCAGCGGGTCGGCTGGCTGGTCCCGCGTAGTGCCGACCACGTTGAGCAGCTGGCACCAGTAGGGCCTTCCCGGGCGGAGCTGGAGCGCCGCCTGCGGAGGGCCGAGTCCCAGCCGGAACACCTCCGAACGCAGCTGGCCCAGCGGGAGGAGTAGCTGGACTGAACCGGCCAGGAGCCCAGGTCGCTCATGTCGGAGAGCAGAGACATGCTGATCTCGGCCACCAGGTCGGGGCGGACCAGGCGCACGTCCAGGACGTCACGGCTCCCCCAGGTCGCGGCGAATGTGACGCCCTCCCAGGGGTGTCCGGGGTCGGCGGCCGTCAGGTGCTCGGCGACCAGGCGGGCCGCCTCCGTGTGCAGCGGGACGGTGCGGCCGACCGCACGCAGCCGGCCGTCCTGGTCTTAGGGGTTGTCGTCAAAGTGTCAGGCCCACATCAGGATCGATGCGAGGGTGATGGCTGCCTTGTAGGACTGGGCGGTCTTGTCGTAGCGGGTGGCGATACCTCGCCACTGCTTGAGACGGTTGAAGCACCGTTCCACGACGTTGCGGTGCTTGTAGACCTCCTTGTCGAAGGCCGGAGGGCGGCCGCCGAGCCTGCCCTTGCGGGCCCGGTTGCGGACCTGGTCGGCCCGCTCGGGGATGGTGTGCCTGATGCCGCGGCGCCGCAGCCAGGTGCGGATCGCCTTCGA
>NZ_JBEZWL010000124.1:0-22322 GCF_040648015.1 Streptomyces sp. NPDC029216
GACTGGATGTTCCGTGCCATCGCGCAGCCTCCTGCTGACGTAGTTCGACAATGCTGAACAGTATCGGCCGCCCCGTCGTGCGCCGCCTCAGGCGGCCGAGGGCGCTTCCTCCGCGTGGGTGCGCCCCAGCTCCAGCCCCGTGCGCCGCAGCACGATCGAGTCGGCGATCTCGCCGCTGCGCACCGCGATGTTCGACAGCAGGGCCGAGGACAGGCCGTGGCTGTGCTCGGTGCCGCCCTGGAGGTAGACGCCGCAGGTCAGCCCCGAGGTGGGGACGAGGCGGTAGTCCCGCTCCACCCGGTGTCTGCCCGCCGCGTCGCGCTCGAAGTGCCGGTCGAACTCCTCGCCGAGCAGACGGGCCGGGTCCAGGCCGTCGTAGCCGCTGGCGAACACCAGCGCGTCCACGGCCATCTCCTGCGTGCTGTCGTCGAGCAGCGAGCGCAGCGCCACCCGCACCCCGCTCCCGGAGTCCTCGACCCGGTCGACCCGGGTGAGGTTGCGGAAGTGCAGCCGCTGGGCGCCGCGCACCTGCTCGTCGTACGAACGCTGGTACAGGGACCGGATGACGTCGGCGTCGACCACCGAGTAGTTCGTGTTGCGGTGGTAGCGCCAGAAGGCGTCCCGCGCACCCTCGGTGCCGAAGTAGTACTCGTCGACGGTGTCGGGGTCGAACACCTGGTTGGCGAAGGGGGTGTCGTCGGCCACGGAGTAGCCGTAGGACGGGATGACGGCGGAGACCTCGGCGTGCGGCAGCGAGTCGTAGAGGAACCGGGTGACCTCGGCCGCGCTCTGGCCGGCGCCGACCACCACCACCCGCTTGAGGTCCTCCGGGGCCTGCGCGTTGAACCTGCTCAGGAACTCCGAGCTGTGCCACACCCGCTCGCCGGCCGTCACGCCCTGCGGCAGACGCGGCACCAGCCCCGTCGAGACGACCACGTTGCAGGCGGTGACCGTGCGGACGGTGCCGTCGCCGGAGCGCACCTCGACCTCCAGCAGGTCGGGCGTCCGGGCCCCGGTGACGGGGCGGATCGAGGTGACCTCGGCCCCGTAGGTGACCTGGTCGCGCAGGCCGTCGGCCGCCCATTCGAGGTACTGGTGGAATTCCTGCCGGGTCGGGATGAAGCTCTGGTTGTTCACGAACTGCACCAGCCGGTTCGAGGCGTGCAGGTACGAGATGAAGCTGAACCGGGACATCGGGTTCCTGAAGGTCGCCAGGTCCTTGAGGAACGAGATCTGCATGGTCGTCGACGGCAGCAGCATGTTCCGGTGCCAGCCGAAGGTGGGCTGCCGCTCGAAGAAGTGGGAGGTGACCGGGTGCTGCGGAGAGCTCGCCCCGTGCTCCTCCAAGGCGATCGCGAGCGACATGTTCGACGGGCCGAACCCGATGCCGACCACATCGTAGATCTCTTGGTCGCGCCTGCCCCTTATGCCCATAGGAAATTCTCCCCCTTGCGTCTGGAAAAATCG
This sequence comes from Streptomyces sp. NPDC029216, assembly GCF_040648015.1. Taxonomy (NCBI): domain Bacteria; kingdom Bacillati; phylum Actinomycetota; class Actinomycetes; order Kitasatosporales; family Streptomycetaceae; genus Streptomyces; species Streptomyces sp. NPDC029216. The sequence continues at coordinate 1,468 of NZ_JBEZWL010000124.1, forward strand.
GCCGGTGGCCGGAGAGACCGTTCTGAAGTGTTGCCCGGAGAGTGCGCCGAGGCAACTCGAAAACTGCCTGAAGACCGTTTGACGGCCTATCCGGATGTCCTGTAGCCGGATTCGTTGTCCTGTCGGCGGGACGGCGGTATGGTCGGCGCAGATTTCAGGAGCCAATTGCCGAAAGGGGGAATCCGGGTGTTCGTGCCCAGCTTTTACCGTGAACCGGACAGTTCGTGGATGGTGGACCTGATCCGTGGTAATCCACTGGCGCTCGCGGTGGCCAACGGCGGCCCCGAGGACGGTCCGTTCGCCACGCACCTTCCGGTCATCTTCGACCCCGACACGTCCGGCGAATGGACCGGCGAACTGCCGGGGGCCACGCTGCTCGGACACATGAACCGGGCCAATCCGCACTGGTCGGCGCTGGAGACGGGCGGCGTCCTGCTGCTGACGTTCACCGGTCCGCACTCCTACGTGTCGCCCACCGTGTACGCGAAGACCCCGGCCGCCCCGACCTGGAACTTCACCTCGGTGCACGTCCGGGGCGTGATCGAGAAGATCGAGTCCATCGAGGAGACGCTGGACGTGGTGCAGTCCACCGTGCGCGCCTACGAGGGGGCGTTCGGCAACGGCTGGGACATGACCGGATCGCTCGACTACTTCAGGAAGATCGTGCCCGACGTCGGGGCCTTCCGGTTCACCGTGACGGGGGCCGAGGGCATGTTCAAGCTCAGCCAGGAACAGCCGGAGGAGGTGCGCGACCGGGTCCGCGAGTCGTTCGGGCACAGCGCGTGCACCTACAAGCGCGAGACCGCCGGCCTGATGAGCCGGCTGCCCTGACGGGCGGCTGACCCCTCGCCCGGGCCTCAGGCGCTGACGGCCTCCTTGCGCCCCTCCACCCCGCCGAGCTCCTCCAGCGCGCTCGCGGCCGCGCTGTCGAGGGTGGTCATCACCCACTGCTCGAAGTCGACGCCCAGCTGCTCGGCGGCCTTGTGCCACCACTGGACGCGGCTGCCGGGGACCTCCAGGCGGCGGCTCGGTTCGGCGGCGGCCGTACGGGCCGGCTGCCCGCCCTGGCGCGTGGCGCGGAGGGCGCCGCGCAGCTGCCGGGTGGTCCACTGCCGCTGCTCGGCGCGGTCGAGCCACAGGTCCTGCTCCCCGACCGGCATGGAGGCCAGCTCGGCGTGGTGCTGGAAGCTCAGGGCGGGACGGCGCCGGGCGAGGTCGAAGCGCCGGGAGACCCACGCGTAGTTGCGCAGCGTCTGGTACGAGAGGCCGGCGGCGCGGATCCCGCGCTGGTACCGGTCGGTGTAGTGGTCCTTGCCGTACTTCAGCCAGTCGCCCAGCCACCAGCAGGACGAGTCGAGGACGCCGACGAGCTGGTGCCCGGCGCGCTCCCACTCGTCGTAGGCCATCCCGGCCGGCATCTGGAGCCCCACCTTGGTCGTCAGTACCTGGGCCCTGCGCGGCGCGGCCGGCGCGGTGTGCGGCTGCCACGAGGGGGGTTGCGGGAGAGCGGTTGCCGGGCTGCCATGCGACGCCGCGGTGTGACCGGCCTGACGTGCCATCGTGCCTCCAGGAGAAGGGGCGTACACAACCGGCGAGAACTGTTGCGGGGAGGGCTGGAGCGTCACCTGAGCAGCGTTCGAACGACACGCACCGCTGAGCACGAAGGGGTTGTCCCGGCGACGGGACAACCCCTTCCGCATGGGCGGGCAATTTCCGGCCCGCCGATGCACCTGAAATCAGCCTCCGGAAAGCCGAAAAGAACCAAGGGGCAGGTATTTTTCACGGACGACTTCCAGGAGAGGGGCATGATCATGCGGAAAAGACCGAGAGCCCGGCTGGTCGCAATGGCGGCAGCCGCGCTGATGGCCACCGTATTCACGGGTCCCGCCCGGGCGGCGGCGGAAAAGCCGCACCCGGCGGCCGGCCACCAGGGAACGCAGCGCGCGATCGACGCGGCGGTCGCGGCCGGCGTCCCCGGCATTGCCGCCGAGGCGCGGGACGCCGCCGGGGTGTGGCGGACGGCATCGGGCGTGGCCGACCGGACGACGGGCGCCCCGCGCACCAAGAACGACCGGTTCCGCATCGGCGGCATGACCAACACCTTCGTGGCGACGGTCCTCCTCCAGATGGAGGCGGAGGGCAAGCTCGGCCTCGACGACCCGGTGGACCGCCACCTGCCCGGCCTGGTGACCGGCAACGGCAACGACGGCCACGCGATCACCGTGCGCCAACTCCTCAACCACACCAGCGGCCTGTTCGACTACCTCGCCGACCCCCAGTACGCCGAGACGTACCTGATCGGCGACGGCTACCTCGGCCACCGGTACGACACCCTGACGCCCGAGCAGCGCGTCAAGGTGGCCCTCTCCCACGAGCCGCCGTTCCGGCCCGGCGCCCGGCACTGGTACTCCAACACCAATGACGTCCTGGCCGCCATGGTCCTGGAGAAGGCCGCCGGCAAGCCGTACGAGGCCGAGGTGCGCCGGCGCATCATCGAACCCCTGGACCTCAAGGCGACGTCCAACCCCGGCACCGCCGCCCGCCTGCCCGAGCCGAGCGGCCACGGCTACTCCCGGCTGTTCGCCGCGCAGCCGGACCGGATCGACGACGTCACCGACATGAACGGCTCGCAGAGCTGGGGCAACGGCGACATCATCTCCAGCACGGGCGACCTGAACCGGTTCTACGAGGCCCTCATGAGCGGCCGGCTGCTGCCGCCGCAGCAGCTGAAGGAGATGAAGACGACCGTCGACAACCCCGACTACCCGGGCGCGTCCTACGGACTCGGCATCGAACGGCTCACGCTGGGCTGCGGCACTACCCTCTGGTACCACGACGGTGGCGCGGTGGGTTGGATCTCCCTGGCCGCCTTCACCGAGGACGCCCGCCACCAGCTCACGTTCAGCTACAACGCGAACTGGGGAGCGGAGACCATCCTCCCCGTCGTGAACGCCGAGTTCTGCCCCTAGCGGCCGGGCCCCTGGCCGAGCCCCGATCCGGCCGTCACCCGCCGGCCGGCGCCCGCGGTCAACTCGTTGAAACGGCCCAGGAGCTGGTTCTGCTCCTGCTGCAGCCGCTCGATGCGGCGCTGCAGCCGGGCGATCTCCTCGAAGAGCGGCAGCACCGCGTCCCCGGCCGCCGCGTCCGTCTCCGCGGGCACCGCCCCCGCCCGGGACGGGCCGGCCGGCAGGGGGGCCGCCGTGGCGAGGCACGGGTCGTGGTGGAGGATCGCCTGCATCATGCCGCGCAGCGCGGGCCCCGGCTCGACACCGAGCTCGTGCACCATGCGGTTGCGCGCCCGTTCGTACACCCCGAGCGCCTCCGCCTGCCTGCCGCAGCGGTAGAAGGCGACCATCAGCAGGTCGTAGAACCTCTCCCGCATGGGGTGGTCGGTGGTGAGCACCATCAGCTCACCGGTGATCTCGCCGTGCCGCCCTGTGCGCAGGTACGCGTCGTACATCATCTCCAGCGCGGTCAGCCGGTGTTCCTCCAGCTGGGCCGCCCTGCCCGCGCAGATGTCGCCGAGCACGCTGCCCTCCAGCGCCGGCCCGCGCCACAGCGACAGCGCCCGGCGCAGCAGCTCACCGGCCCGCCCCGGGTCCTCGTGCAGGACCCGCCGGGCGGCGTCGGTGAGCTGCTGGAAGCACGCGGCGTCCGTTTCGACGGGGGCCAGCCGCAGGGTGTAGCCGCGCGAGGTGGTCGTGATCCACGCCTGCCCCGCGCCGCGTTCCGCGTCCCGGCCGCCCTCCAGACCGGACAGCAGCCGGCGCAGCCGGGCCACGTGGACCTGCAGCGCGTTCGCCGCGTTGGCGGGCGGCCGCTCGCCCCACAGTTCGTCGATGAGCTGCTGCACGGAGACGTGGTGCCCGGCCCTCACCACCAGGGCCCCCAGCAGCGCACGCTGCTTGGCACCCGTGGGAAGGAGGTGCAGGCCGGCCTGTTCGTCGCGGACTTCCACCAGACCGAGAATGCGGAACTGCATGTCTTCTCCTCGCACGGGCCGGCATCGCAAGGTTCAGGAGGAGCGGGCCGCACCCGTCGCTTCGAGCGCCGTGGCCGCGTCCCGTTCGATCTGGCGCAGCAGCGGCCCGGGATCGTCCTGGAAGTAGAAGTGGCCGCCGTCCAGGACCCGCAGGCCCAGGAAGTGCTCGGTGTGCCCCGCCCAGCCGGCCATCCGCGCCGGTGAGGCGTGCGCGTCCGCCGCGCCCGCGTAGGCGGACAGCGCCACCGGCAGCGGCCCGGCGCCCGCAGCGGGGCGCCACTCCTCCACCAGGCGCAGGTCGGCCCGGATGACCGGCTCGAAGACGGACCACAGCTCGGGGTCGTCGAAGATCCCGTCGGGCGTGCCGCCCAGCAGGTTCAGCCGGGTCCGCAGCTCCGCGTCCGGCAGCTCGTGGTACGGCTGCGCCGGCCCCTCCGGCTGCGGTGCCGTACGGGCCGAGACGCCGACCCACACGGGCAGCGGCAGGCCCCGGCCGGCGGCCCGCCGGGTGATCTCGTACGCGACGAGGGCGCCCATGCTGTGGCCGAAAAGGGCATACGGGCACGTGAGCTCGGACTCGATGCCGTCCAGCAGGAACTCGGCCAGGCGGCCCGCGTCCGTGATCGGCGGCTGGTCCAGGAGGAAGCCGTGGCCCGGGGCGTCGAGCAGCCGCACGTCCCAGGTGTCCGGCAGCCCGGCCGGCCAGTGGCGGTACGGCAGGTGCGATCCGCCCGCGTGGTGCAGGACGAACAAGCGCAAGGCAGGACGTGTGCTGTCCATCTCTCTCCCTCGGATCGGGCCGCGCACCTCCGCACCATAGAGCGGCGCCCGGCCCGCGGTGCGCCCGCATCAGGTGGGCTGTGCCGTGGGTGTGGCGGCTCTCGAACGATCCTCAGGCGGCGCGGCGCGGACCCCCGGCGCGGGACCCCGGCGGGGGTGCCGGGCCTCCGCCGGGGGCCGTCCGTGCTCCCGAGCGGGACTCGACCGTGTCTCAAAAGGGCCGCGTATACAGTGAGCGCCGAGCAGGACCGGCACCGCGGGCAGCACGAGCCCACAGGCATCCGCGGTCCGCTCTGGAAGGCCAGGGCACCACACCCACGCTCGACCCGGAGTGCCGGGCGCGCCCTGTCGCACGACGCCGATCGGCGAACCCGCGCCCGCTCGCCCGCTCTCCCGTACTTCGTACCCTCCCTGGCGATTCCCTTCCCGAGTCCCCCATGACAGTTAAGGAAGTGTCACGTGAGCACGAACCCCTTCGACGACGGGGACGGCCGCTTCCACGTCCTGGTCAATGACGAGGACCAGCACTCCCTGTGGCCGGTGTTCGCCGAGGTGCCCGCCGGCTGGCGGGTCGTCTTCGGTGAGGCCGACCGGGCCGCATGCCTGGAGTACGTCGAGCAGAACTGGACCGACCTGCGCCCCAGGAGCCTGCGCGAGGCCATGGCGGCGGACTGAGCACCGCAGGTCGGCGCGCCCAGGCGGACACTCTGAATTGGGGGATGAAGATTGTGAGCGGCGCTGCGAGAACCGCGGGCGGCTACCGGGCCCGGCCGGCGGGCCACGTAGAGGGGCCCGCCCAGGGCGATGTGGTCCTCTCCTTCGTGGGGCCCCAGGCCAAGGTGCAGAAGACGGGGATGATCCTCCCGGCGAACCTGCCCGAGCGGTCCTGGGAACAGATCGGGACCAACCTGCGCGAGCTCGGGAACTCCTCGGCCTGGTGGCTCGCCGACTGGCTGCGCTTCGGTGAGGCCACCTACGGGTGGCGGCGCTACAAGGAGGCCATCGAGCGCACCGGGCTCGACTACCAGACCCTGCGCAACTACGCGTGGGTGGCGCGGCGGTTCGACCACCACCGCAGGCGCGACAGCCTCAGCTTCGCCCACCACGCCGAGGTGGCCCGCCTGGCTCCGCCGGAGCAGGACTACTGGCTGCGCAAGGCCGAGCAGCAGAAGTGGTCGCGCAACGAACTCCGCAGGGCGGTCCGCGCCAGCCTGGCCGTGCAGAACGACACGGCCGGCCTCCCCCGGGGCGGCGACGACGAGAAGCCCGGGGTGTCCCGGCTGGCCGATTCGGCGGCCGCCGGGAAGCGCCGCCAGAACGTCACCACGCTCACCATCGAGCTCTCCGCCGACCAGCTGGACCACCTCTCGAAGGCGGCCGCCGCGCACGGGCTGACCGTGGACGAGTGGGTGGCCCGGCTGCTCGGGACCGCCGACAGGAAGACCGCCTAGCGGCGCACCGCCCGAACGCGCGGATCGATCCCCGTTCCCGCGGTGCGCCGGCGGCGCCCGTCCCGCCGGACACCTCTCACACCGGAGCCAGTTGATGATCCTTCAGGGAAAGCGGGTCGCGCTGCCCGCGGTACCCGTCGTCCACCGACAGTTCGAGGCGCACGCGCACGCCGCCCCCGACGCCGTCGCCGTCTCCTGGGCCGGCCGGCAGGTCACGTACGCCGAGCTGAACGCGCGGGCGAACCGGTTCGCGCACTTCCTCACCGCACGCGGAGCCGGCCGGGGCGCGAAGGTCGGCGTGTGCCTCGACTACTCGGACGACATGCTCGTCGCCATCCTCGGCACGCTGAAGGCGGGCGCGGCCTACGTCCCCCTCGACCCGGCCTACCCGCCGGCCCGGCTGCGGATGCTGCTGGACCGGGTCCCCGGGCTCGCCCTGATCGTGGCCTCCCCGGAGACGTCCGGTCTGATCGAGCCGGCGCCCGTCGAGGTCGTCGGCTTCGAGGAGCTGTCCGGCCGGCTGGCCGCCCTCCCGGCGACCGACCCCGCCACGGAGGTCACCGGCGACGACGTGTGCTACGCGGTCTTCACGTCCGGGTCGACCGGTACGCCGAAGCTGACCGCGGTACGGCACGAGGGCTGGTTCAACCTGATGAACTGGCTGAAGGACGAGTACGGCCTGCACCGCGGGTCGCACAACCTGGTCGTCAGCGCGTTCGGGTTCGACCTCTCCCAGCGCGCCCTGATGACCCCGCTGTTCTGCGGCGCCACCCAGTACCTGCCGGCGAGCCGGAACTTCGACCCGATGCTGGCGTACCGCCTGCTGAACACGCACGACATCCGCACGGTGCACTGCGCCTCCAGCACCCTGTACCTGCTGGTGGACTGGGAGACCGCGCGCGGCGGCGACGCCCTGACCCGGCTCGACTACGTGCTCTTCGGCGGCGAGCCGCTCAAGGCGGAACGGCTCGCGGACTGGGCGCGGCGCGAGGGCAACACGTGCACCCTGCTGCACCAGTACGGCGTCGCCGAGTGCACGGACGTCGCGACCTCGTACGACCTCGCCGGACACCGGCCCGGAGAACACGAGGTCGCACCCGTCGGCAGGCCGGCCCACAACACCGACATCCACCTCCTCGACGAGGAGCTGCGCGGCGTCGCCCCGGGGGAGCAGGGCGAGATCTGCATCGCCGGGACCGGAGTCGGCGCCGGCTACCTGGGCGCCGCCGGCCCCGAGAACGAGAAGTTCACGACGGTCGACGCCGGCGGATCGCCGCTCAGGCTGTACCGCACCGGCGACCGCGGCTACGTGAACGAGGACGGGGACCTCGTCGTCCTCGGCCGGATCGACTCCCAGGTGAAGGTGCGCGGCATGCGCATCGACCCCGCCGACGTCGAACGCGCGCTCGCCAGGCTGCTCGGCGTCCGTGAAGCGGCCGTGGCGGTCACGTACACCGACTCCGGCGAGGCCGAGCTGTCCGCGTTCGTCGTCCCGGCCGGGAGCGACCTCGCCGAGGACGACCTGCGCACCCGCCTCATGGAGAGGCTCCCGCGGAACATGGTGCCGGCCAGGTTCACGAACATCCCGCGGATCCCGTTGAGCCCGCACGGAAAAGTGGACCGCGCGGCGCTGGTCGATGCACGAGCGAGAGGACTCCGATGATTGCCGACAGTGTGCGCGCCATCTGGTGCCGGGAACTCGACCGCGAGGACGTGGCGGTCGACGACGACTTCTTCGCCCTGGGCGGCCAGTCCCTGATCATGACCAAGATCCAGGGCGCCTACATCGAGGAACTGGGCGTCGAGGTCCCGATGGACCAGATGTTCCGCAACCCGACGGTGGCGTCGATCTCCGCCTACATCGAATCCAACCGGTAGGGGGGCACCGTGAGCGACTACGACGTCATCGTCATCGGCGCCCGCTGCGCGGGTTCGCCGACGGCCATGCTCTTCGCGCAGCGGGGCTACCGCGTCCTCCTCCTGGAGAAGGCGCGCTTCCCCCAGGACACGCTGTCCTCGCACTACATCCACATGCAGGGCGTGGCCCTGCTCAACCGGTGGGGGCTGCTCGACCGGATCCGCGACTCGGGCTGCCAGCCGATCACCCACGAGCGCTACGAGGGCCCCGGGGTCCGCATCGACGGCTTCTCCCTCCCGATGGACGGCCTGACGACCACGTACGCGCCCAGGCGCTACGTCCTCGACCCCATCCTCGCGGACGGCGCCGTCGCGGCCGGCGTGGAGTTCCGGGAGGGCTGCGCCGTCAACGACCTGCTCTGGGAGGACGACCGGGTCGTCGGCGTGCGGTACACGACGCCCGGCGGCGCCGAGGCCACGGACCGGGCCCGCCTCGTCGTCGGCGCGGACGGCATGCGCTCGCTGGTCGCCCGCAAGGCCGGCGCGCCCTACGTCATCGAGCACCCGCGCGCGACCTGCGTCTACTACAGCTACTGGTCCGGCGTCCCCTCCAGCTTCGAGCTGTACGAGCGGCCGGGGCGCTGGGTCGCCGCCGTCCCCACCAACGACGAACTCAAGCTGATCATGACCTACTTCCCGCAGGCCGACTACAACGAGGTCCGCAGGAACGTGGAACCCGCCTACCTCGAAGCCGTCCGCACGACGGCCCCCGACCTGTACGAGCGGATGCGGGCGGGCAGCCGCGAGGAGCAGATGTACGGCACGGGCCACCAGGAGAACTTCTTCCGCAAGGCCTACGGGCCCGGGTGGGTGCTGGTCGGCGACGCGGTGAACCACAAGGACTCCATCACCGCCCGCGGCATCACCGAGGCCTTCGTCCAGGCGCAGTCCCTCACCGACCTCGTCGGGGACCGGCTGCACGACGACGCCGCGCTCAGGAGCGCACTGCGCCGCTACGAGAACAACCTGGGCAACGAGGCGCACAGCCAGTACCAGGGCGCGCTCAACGTGGCCGAACTCAAGCCCGAGGGGCGCACGGACATGCTGCGCAAGCTGGTCGGCCACCAGGAGCACATCGACCGGTACTTCTCCACGCTGTCCGGGGCGATCTCCATCGACGACTTCTACAACGAAGAACTCTTGACCTTGCTCGACCAGAGCTGAGCGACGACCTGCTCCCTGGTTCGCCGAATTTGGAGACACAATGATCCCGTTGTCGTTCGCGCAGCGCCGGCTGTGGTTCGTGGACCGGTTCGAAGGCCCTTCGCCGACCTACAACGGCGCGTTCGCCCTGCGGCTGACCGGTGAGCTGGACGCGGGCGCGCTCGAAGCGGCGCTCCGCGACGTCGTCGACCGGCACGAGGTCCTCCGCACGGTGATCGCCGAGGGCGACGACGGTGTCCCGCACCAGCGGGTGCTGGCGTCCGGGGAGCAGCCGCCGGCCCTGCCGGTCGTCGAGGTCACGCCCGAGGAGCGGGCGGCGGCCGTCGACCGGGAGGCCAAGAAGACCTTCGACCTGGCCGCCGACGTGCCGATCCGCGCCACGCTCCTGCGCACCGGCCCCCGCGAGCACACCCTCGTCCTCGTGGTGCACCACATCGCCCTGGACGGGGAATCCCTCGGGCCGCTGCTCCGCGACCTCTCCGAGGCGTACTCGGCGCGCAAGGAGGGGGCGGCCCCGCGCTGGGAGCCGCTCCCCGTGCAGTACGCGGACTACACGCTGTGGCAGCAGGACGTGCTCGGCGACGAGTCCGACCCGGACAGCCTGGCGGCCGGACAGCTGGCCTACTGGCGCGAGGCCCTGGCCGACATGGCGCAGCCGCTGGCCCTGCCGACGGACCGCCCGCGCCCCCAGCGGACGAGCCCCGACGGCGGCCTGGTGGAGTTCCCGATCGGGCCCGAGCTGCTCGCCGCCGTGGAGAAGCTGGCCGCGGAGCAGGACATCACCGTCTCCATGGTCATGCACTCGGCGCTGGCGGTGCTCCTGCACCACCTCGGCTGCGGCGACGACATCCCCATCGGCGCGCCGATCGCCGGCCGCACCGACGAGGAACTGCGCGACCTCGTCGGGTTCTTCGTCAACACCTGGGTGCTGCGCGTCGACCTCTCCGGGAACCCGACCTTCCGCGGGCTGCTCCAGCGGGTCCGGGACCGGGCCCTCGCCGCCTACGACAACCAGGACATCCCCTTCGAGCGGCTGGTGGAGCTGCTCAACCCGGACCGCTCCATGGCCTACCACCCGTTCTTCCAGGTGATGCTCGCCTGGCAGGAACCCCTGGGGGAACTGGAGTTCGCCGGCCTCGCCGCCGAGTCCGAGACGCTGGACACCGGAACCGCCAAGTTCGACCTGTTCTTCAACATGATCCCGGACTCCTCGGGCGGCGCGGGCGTCCGCCTGGAGTACGCGACCGACCTGTTCGACCGGGACACCGCCCGGACCCTCGCGGCCCGGTTCGTGCGCGTCCTGGACGCCCTCGTGGCCGACTCGGAGCGCACGGTCGGCGGGATCGACGTACTCGACGACGCCGAGCGGGACCGGCTGCTCCACCGCCTCAACGACACCGCCGCCCAGCTGCCCGAGCTGACGGTCCCCGAGCTGTTCGAGGCCCAGGTGGACCGGACGCCCGACGCCCCCGCGCTCGTGTGCGAGGACCGGACACTGACCTACCGGGAGCTCGACGACCGGGCGAACGGCATCGCCTGGGAGCTGATCCGGCGCGGCGCCGGGCCGGAGGACCTGGTGGTGCTGGCGCTGCCGCGCACGGAGGACCTCGTCGCCGGCCTGCTCGGCATCCTCAAGTCCGGGGCCGGCTACGTGCCGATGGACCCGCAGTACCTCGCCGGACGGGCACGGACCGTACTGTCCGAGGCCCGCCCGCGCTTCGTGCTGACGGACACCGCGACCGCCCGCGAGCTCCCGGAGCACGGGGCCGAGACCGTCAACCTCGACGACCGCGCCGCGTGGGACGCCCCCGAGGGGGCCCCGGACGACACCGCCCGGACCTCGCCGCTCGTGCCGGACAACCTGGCGTACGTGATGTACACCTCCGGCTCCACCGGCAAGCCGAAGGGCGCGGCGATCACCCACCGCAACCTGGTCAACGGCGTACGGGAGCTGGTGCGCGTCCTCGACGCGCCGCCCGGATGGAAGATGCTCGCCGGCACCTCCGTGAACTTCGACGTCTCCGTCTTCGAGCTGCTCACCACCCTGTCCACCGGCGGCACCGCCGAGCTCGTGGAGAACGCCCTGGCCCTCGCCGAACGCGACGGCTGGGACGGTCACGTCCTCAGCGGCGTCCCCTCCGTACTCGGGGAACTGGTGGGCCACCTGGACCGGGCGGCCGGCGTCCGCTCGGTCGTCTTCGCGGGCGACGTGCTCCCGGCCCGGCTGGTGCGCCAGGTGCGCGAGGCCCTGCCCGGCGCGCAGATCGTGAACTCCTACGGGCAGAGCGAGAGCTTCTACGCCACCACGTACTCCCTCGCGGCGTCCGAGGCGTGGACACAGGGCGAGGTCGCGCCCATCGGCACCCCGCTGGGGAACATGCGCGCCTACGTGCTGGGCCCGGGGCTCGCCCCGGTGCCGCAGGGCGTGATCGGCGAGCTGTACGTGGTCGGGACCTGCCTCGGCCGCGGCTACCATGACCGCCCGGGCCTGACCGCCGAGCGCTACGTGGCCAACCCCTTCGGCCCCGCCGGCGAGCGGATCTACCGCACGGGCGACCTGGCCCGCTGGAACGCGGACGGCCGGCTGGAGTGCGTCGGCCGCGGCGACGGCCAGGTGAAGGTGCGCGGCTTCCGCATCGAGACCGCCGAGGTCGAGGCCGCGCTCACCGCGCACCCCGGCATCAGCGAGGCCGTGGTCATCGGCCGCGAGGTGCCCCAGGGCGGGAAGCGGCTCGTCGCCTACGTGGTGCACACCGGTGAGGGCGCCGTCGGCGACGACGGGGCCGGCGGCATCGGCGACGTGGACGTGCAGGCCGGCGCCTCGGCCGCCGAGCTGCGCAAGTTCACCGCGGCACGGCTGCCCGACTACATGGTGCCGTCGGCCTTCGTGGCCGTCGGCCGGCTGCCGCTCGGCCCGACCGGCAAGCTGGACCGTTCGGCGCTGCCCGAACCCGAGTTCGCGGGCGAGGCCTACCGGGAGCCGCGCACCGAGGCCGAGAAGATCATCACCGCCGCGTACGCGGACGTGCTCGGCGTCGACCGGGTCGGCCTCGACGACGACTTCTTCGCCGTGGGCGGGGACAGCCTGCGCTCGATCCAGGTCGTGGCGCGGGCCCGGGCCCGGGGCCTGGACCTCACCACGCGGGAGATCTTCGAGTGCCGCACGGCGGCCCGGCTGGCCGAGGTCGCCTCCGGCCGCCGGGACCGGGTGCCCGTGCTCGCGGAGCTGGAGGGCGGCGGCGTCGGCCCGATGCCGCTGCAGCCGGTGGCCCGGCACGTGTTCGAGCACGGCGGCGGGCTGAACCGTTTCGCCATGTCGATCGTGCTGGAACTGCCCGAGGGCGTCGACGAGGCCGGGCTGGCCGCCACCCTCGACGCCGTGCTCGACCGGCACGACCTGCTGCGCTCGCGGCTCGTCCGCGGCGGCGCCGAGCCCTCCCTCGTCGTGCGCCCGCAGGGCGCCGTCCGGGCGGCGGAGCTGATCCGCCGCGTTCCCGTCGCCGGCGGCTGGGAGGACCCCGCGGCGCTGGAGGCGGCGAAGGCGGAGCTGGACGCCGCGGCCGGCCGGCTCGACCCCGAGGCCGGGACCATGGCCGACTTCGTCTGGTTCGCCGCCGACCGGGGCCCCGGCAGGCTGCTCGTGGTGCTGCACCACCTGGTCGTGGACGGCGTCTCCTGGCGCATCCTCATGTCGGACCTCGCCGAGGCCTGGCAGGAGGTCCGGTCCGGACGGACGCCCGAGCTGCCCCCGGTCGGCACCTCCGCCCGCCGCTGGGCGGCTGCCCTGGAGTCCGAGGCGATCTCCGCGGAACGGGAGGAGGAGCTCGACCACTGGCGCGACGTGCTGGAGTCCGCCAACCCCCCGCTGGGCGCACGGGCGTTCGACCCGGCCGTCGACACCATGTCCACCCTCGACACCGTCCGGGTGCAGCTGCCCGCCGAGGTCACCGAGGCCGTGCTGACCCGGCTCCCCGCGGCGTTCAAGGCCACCGGCACCGACGTGCTGCTCGCCGCGCTCGCCCTCGCCGTCGGCCGCTGGCGCGGCGACGACCGCTCCACCCTGGTCCGGCTGGAGGGCCACGGCCGCGAGGAGGACGCCGTCCCCGGCGCCGACCTCTCCCGCACCGTCGGCTGGTTCACCAGCATGTACCCGGCCGCGGTCGACGTGCGCGGCGTGGACCTGGCCGAGGTGCTGGCCGGCGGCCCCGCCGCCGGCCAGGCCGTCAAGCGGGTCAAGGAGCAGCTGCGCGGCGTCCCGGACAAGGGCCTGGGCTACGGGCTCCTGCGCTGGCTGAACCCCGAGACCGCGGTCCAGCTGGAGGAGTACGCGGCCCCGCAGATCGGCTTCAACTACCTCGGCCGGATCTCCGACGCCGACGTGCCCGAGCACCTGCGCGGCCAGGGCTGGGCCCCGTCCGACTGGTCCTCCGAGCTGATCGCGATGCCCGACCCGGACCTGCCCGCGCTGTCCGCGCTGGAGGTCAACTCGGTCGTCACCGACACCGACGGGGGCCCCCGCCTCCAGACCGTCTTCATGTTCCCCACCGGAGTGCTCTCCCGCGAGCGGGCCGCCGAACTGGCGGACCTGTGGGCCGAGGTGCTGCACGGCATGGCCGCGTACGCCGCCCGCCCGCGGATCGGCGGACTCACCCCCTCCGACGCCCCGCTGGTCACGGTCCGGCAGGACGAGATCGACGCCTGGGAGGAGCGCTACGGGCGCCTCGTCGAGGTGTGGCCGCAGGCCCCCGGCCAGTCCGGCATCCAGTTCCAGGCCGCGCTCGCCGACGGCACCTTCGACGTCTACCACATGCAGTTCCTGCTGCACCTGACCGGACCCGTCGACCCGGCGCGCATGCGGGCCGCCGGACAGGCCCTCATCGACCGCTACCCGAACCTGCGCTCCGCGTTCGTCACGGGCCTGGACGGCGACCCCGTCCAGGTGGTGGCGCAGGACGTGCCGGTCCCGTGGAAGCACATCGACCTGACCGGCCTCCCCGAGGACGGGCAGATCGCCGCCGTCGACCGGGCCCTCGCCGACGACCGGGCCGACCAGCTCGACCCCACGCGGCCGCCGCTGATCCGCCTGGCCCTGCTCACCTGCGGGCCCGAGCGGGCGAAGCTGATCATCACGGCGCACCACACCCTCTTCGACGGGTGGTCGTCGCCGCTGGTCATCAAGGACCTGGTCCGGCTCTACGCCGGCGACGAGGAACTCGCCCCCGTCCGCGGCTACGGCGACTACCTGGCCTGGCTCTCGCGGCAGGACCGGGAGGCCTCGGCCGCCCGGTGGAAGGAGGAGCTCGCCGGCTTCGAGCAGCCCACCCTCATGGCCGCCGACCGCACCGCCGAGGGAGAGGCCAAGGCCCTCGGCCGCGTCGAGGTCCCGTTCTCCATCGACCAGGGCCGCGAACTCGCCCGCCGCGCCGCGGAACTCGGCGTCACGCTCAACACCCTCCTCCAGGGCGCGTGGGCGGTCCTGCTCTCGAAGCTGACCGGGCAGCACGACGTGGTGTTCGGCGCCGCCGTCAACGGCCGCCCCGCGGACCTGGCCGGCTCGGACGAGATGGTCGGCCTGTTCATCAACACCCTGCCGACCCGCGTGCGCTGCCGGCCGGGCGACGCCGTGGGCGAGGTCATCACCGACCTCCAGGACCGGCAGGTCTCCCTGCTCGACCACCACTACTACGGCCTGGCCGACATCCAGCGCGGCGTCGGGCTGCCCTCGCTGTTCGACACGATCGTCGTCTTCGAGAACTACCCCATCGACCGCGAGGGCATCGTCGAGGCCAACGAGTCGGCGGGCTTCACCATCGACGCCATCCGGCCCTTCGCCGGCTCGCACTACCCGCTCACCCTCAACTCCTCCGACCCGTACCTGCGGCTCTCCCTCGACTACCAGACCACCCTCTTCGACCGCGACGCGGCCGAGGTCCTCGCGGCCCGGCTCGTGCGGGTGCTGGAGCAGATCCTCGAAGACCCGAAGACCCCCGTCGGCGCCATGGAGGTGCTGTCGCAGGAGGAGCGCCACCGGCTGCTCGTGGGCGTCAACGACACGGCGCACCCCGTGGCGGACGAGACCCTGCCGACGGCGTTCGAGGCCCAGGTCCGGCGCGAGCCCGACCGGATCGCGCTGGTCGGCGAGCAGGAGACCCTGACCTACGCCGAGTTCAACCGGCGCGCCAACCGCCTGGCGCACTGGCTGATCGAGCAGGGCGCGGGCCCCGAGCGGCTGGTCGCCGTGCGGATCCCCCGCTCCGTGGACCTGATGGTGGCGATCTACGCGGTGGTCAAGGCCGGCGCCGCCTACGTGCCCGTCGACACCGAGCTCCCCGAGGACCGGGTACGGCTCGTGCTGGAGGGCGCGAACCCGCTGCTCGTCCTCGACGCGGACCTCCCGGACGTCTCCGGCCGGCCGGAGACGGACCCCGTGCGCGACCTGTCCCCGGACCACGCCGCGTACGTCATCTTCACCTCCGGCTCCACCGGCCGCCCCAAGGGCGTCCAGGTGGCCCACCGGGCGATCATGAACCGCCTGAAGTGGGGCCTGTCGCACTTCGACGTCGGCCCCGAGGACCGGGTCCTGCTCAGCACCACGGCGAGCTTCGACGTCTCCGTGCCGGAGATCTTCGCACCGCTCCAGGTGGGCGGCGCCGTGGTCATCGCCCGTCCCGACGGGCGCCGCGACCCGGCCTACCTCGCCGGCCTGATCCGGCGCGAGCGCGTGACCGGCGCGGACTTCGTGCCCTCCCTGCTGGAGGCGTTCGTCAACGAGCCCACGGCCAAGGAGTGCACCGGGCTGCGCTGGATCGAGGTCGCCGGCGAGGCCTTCCCGCCCGCCCTGGCCAACAGGACCGCCGAGCTCCTGCCCGGCCTCGGCGTGCACAACCTCTACGGGCCCACCGAGGCGTCCGTCGAGGTCACCGCCCACCGGCACGTACCCGGCGCGGACCGGGTGCCGATCGGCGCGCCCGTGTGGAACACCCGGGTCTACGTGCTCGACGCGGCCCTGCGCCCGGTCGCCCCGGGCGTCCCCGGCGAGCTGTACCTGGCCGGCACCGGACTCGCCCGGGGCTACGTCGGCCAGACCGGCCTGACCGCGGACCGCTTCGTCGCCTGCCCGTTCGGCGAGCCCGGCTCCCGCATGTACCGCACGGGCGACGTCGTGCGGTGGAACGGGGACGGCCGGGTCGAGTACATCGGCCGGTCCGACTTCCAGGTCAAGCTCCGCGGCTTCCGCATCGAGCTGGGCGAGATCGAGCAGGTGATCGCCGGGCACCCCGACGTCGAAAGCGCCGTGGCCCTGGTGCGCGAGGACCGCCCCGGCGACCAGCGCCTGGTCGCCTACGTGGTGCCGGTCGCCGGCCGGACCCCCGGCCGGCTGGACCTGACGGCCCTGACGGACCTGGCCCGCGAGCACCTGCCCGAGTACATGGTCCCCTCGGCGGTCGTACCGCTCGCCGAGCTCCCCTCGACGCCGAGCGGGAAGCTCGACCGCAAGGCGCTCCCGGCACCGGACCTCCCGGCACAGGCCGGGGCCGGACGCGGCCCGCGCAACCGGAACGAGGAAGTCCTGTGCCGGCTGTTCGCCGAGCTGCTGGGCGTGGAGGAGGTCGGCATCGACGTCGACTTCTTCGACCACGGCGGGCACTCGCTGCTCGCCACCCGCCTCACCGGCCGCATCCGCAACGCGCTCGACGTCGACGTGAAGGTCACGACGGTGTTCCGCCATCCGACCGTCGCCCAGCTGGCGGTCCAGATCGAGGAACTGGCCACGTCGAACCGCCCCCAGCTGCGCCCCCGACTGGGGCAGATGACCGTATCGGAGAACCACCGATGATCCCGCTGTCCTTCGCGCAACGCCGGATGTGGTTCCTCCACCGCCTGGAGGGCCCCTCCGCGACCTACAACATCCCGTTCGTGCTGCGCCTGGACGGGCTGCTGGACACGGACGGCCTGGCCGCGGCGGTGCGCGACGTCGTCACCCGGCACGAGAGCCTGCGCACCCTGATCGTCGAGGACGAGGACGGGACCCCGGAGCAGCGGGTCCTCCCGCCGCACGAG
Source organism: Streptomyces sp. NPDC029216 (assembly GCF_040648015.1). NCBI lineage: Bacteria > Bacillati > Actinomycetota > Actinomycetes > Kitasatosporales > Streptomycetaceae > Streptomyces > Streptomyces sp. NPDC029216. The sequence continues at coordinate 18,823 of NZ_JBEZWL010000124.1, forward strand.
GCGGACCCGCGGTTCCGGGTGGCCGACGTGGCGGCGGACGCCGTGGACGCCGCGATGCGCGGGGCCGTGTCCGAGGCCTTCGACCTGGACACGGAACTCCCGCTGCGGACGACCGTCCTGCGGGTGTCCCCGCAGGAGCACGTGCTGGTGTTCGTCTTCCACCACATCGCGGCGGACGGCGCCTCGATGGGCCCGTTCCTGCGCGACCTGATGGCGGCCTACGCGGCCCGCCACCGGGGCGGCGAGCCGAAGTGGGAACCGCTCCCGGTCCAGTACAAGGACTACACGCTGTGGCAGCAGCAGCTGCTGGGCGACGAGGCCGACCCGGAGAGCATCGCGGCGGCGCAGCTGGACTACTGGCGCCGGGAACTGGCCGAGGTGCCCCAGCCGGTGAACCTGCCGCTGGACCGGCCGCGGCCGACGGTGGCGAGCCACCGCGGCGGCCACGTCTCCTTCGAGCTGGAACCCGCCCTGGTCGCCCGGCTCGGCGAACTGGCCGCGGACCGCGGCGCCACGGCGCCCATGGTGGCCCAGGCCGCGCTGGCGGTGCTGCTGCAGAAGCTGGGCGGCGGCGAGGACGTGACCATCGGCAGCCCCATCGAGGGGCGCACCGAGGAGGCCCTGGCCGACCTGATCGGCTTCTTCGTCAACACCTGGGTGCTGCGCGCCGACCTGTCCGACAACCCGTCCTTCGGCGAGCTGCTGGAGCGGGCGCGCGACAAGGCCCTCGCCGCGTACGACAACCAGGATGTCCCGTTCGAACGCCTGGTGGAGCTGATCGGCCTGGACCGGTCCACCTCGTACCAGCCGCTGTTCCAGGTGATGCTGGCCTGGCAGTTCGTGTGGCCGCGGATCGAGATGCCGGGCCTGCGGGTCACCCCGGTCGCCCTGGGCACCGACACCGCCAAGTTCGACCTGTTCTTCAACATCGTCCCGGACGCCTCCGGCCGCGCGCACGGCCGGCTCGAATACGCGACCGAGCTGTTCGACCACACCACGGCCGTCGGCATCGTCGACCGGTTCGTCCGCATCCTGCAGCAGGCCGTCGCCGATCCCGCGCTGCGCGTCGCGGACCTCGACGTGCTCGACGCCGACGAGCGGGACTGGCTGCTGCACACCGCCAACGACACCGCCGAACCGACCCTGGAGCCCGGCCTGGTCGAGGCCGTGGCCCGCCAGGCCCGGACGGCACCGGACGCCCTCGCCGTCATCGGCGAGGAGGAGTCGCTGACCTACGGGGAACTGGACGCGCGCGCCGACCGGCTGGCGCACTGGCTGGCCGGCCGCGGGGTGCGGCCGGAATCGCTGGTGGCCGTCCGCCTGCCCCGCTCCGCCGACCTCGTGGTCGCGCTGCTGGCCGTGCTGAAGGCGGGCGCGGCCTACATCCCGGTCGATCCCGACCACCCGGCCTCCCGGATCGACTACATCCTCGAAGACTCCCGCCCGGCACTCGTCCTCGACGCCGACGCCCTGGCCGCCGCCCGTGACGACGCCGGCCACACCGGCCCGGCGCCGGCCCCGCGCGTCTCGCCCGGGAACACCGCGTACGTCATCTACACCTCGGGGTCCACCGGGAACCCGAAGGGCGTCGCCGTCCCGCGCGGCGCGCTGGACAACTTCCTGGCCACCATGGGCCGGCGGGTCCCGCTCTCGCCCGAGGACCGGTGGCTCGCGGTGACCACGGTCTCCTTCGACATCGCCGCCCTGGAGCTGTACCTGCCGCTGGTCCACGGCGCTGCCGTCGTGCTCGCGGGCAAGGACACCCTCTCCGACCCCTCGCAGGTCGTCGCCGTACTGCGCCGCCACGGGGTCACCGTGGCCCAGGCGACCCCGGCGTTCTGGCAGATGCTGCTCCTGCACGAGCCGGACGCCGCGAAGGGCCTGCGGGTCCTGACCGGCGGCGAGGCCCTGCCGGCCCGGCTGGCCGGGACGCTGGCCGACGAGGCCGCCGAGGTCCTCAACGTGTACGGCCCGACCGAGACCACCATCTGGTCGACCATGGCACCCGTCGAGCCGGGGGCGGCCGTGGCGATCGGGACGCCGATCGGCAACACCCGGGCGTACGTCCTCGACGCGCGGCTGAACCCGGTCCCGCGCGGGGTCCGGGGCGAGCTGTACCTCGCCGGGGACGGCCTGGCCCGCGGCTACCAGGGCCGCCCCGGACTGACCTCGGAACGGTTCACGGCCTGCCCGTTCGGCCCCGCCGGTACGCGGATGTACCGCACCGGCGACCTGGTGCGCTGGACCGCCGACGACCGGCTGGAATACATCGGGCGGACCGACTTCCAGGTGAAGGTGCGCGGCTTCCGCATCGAACTGGGCGAGATCGAGAACGTGCTGGCCGCGCACCCCGGCGTGGCACAGGCCGTGGTCGTGGTCCGCGAGGACGACGAGGACGACAAGCGCCTCGTGGGCTACGTGGTGCCCGACCCGGACGCCGCCGCGGCCGACGCCGCCGACCAGGTCGACGAGTGGCGCCAGGTCTACGAGGACACCTACGCCGAGTCCGGCGACGAGGCGCTCGGCGAGGACTTCGAGCTGTGGACGTCCTCCTACGACGGTGAGCCGATCCCGCGCGAGCAGATGCTGGAGTGGCAGGACGCCGCGGTGGCACAGGTGCTGCGGTACGCGCCGCGGCGGGTGCTGGAGATCGGCGTCGGCTCCGGCCTGCTGCTCGCGAAGATCGTCGGCGAGGTCGAGGAGTACTGGGGCACCGACATCTCCGCCACCGTCGTCGACCGCGTCCGCGAGCAGGCCGAGCGGGCCGGTCACGGCGAGCGGGTCCGGCTGAGCGCCCAGGCCGCCGACGACGTCTCCGGGCTGCCCCGCGGCGCGTTCGACACGGTCGTGCTGAACTCGGTGGTCCAGTACTTCCCCAGCGCCGACTACCTCGACCGGGTGCTGTGCGAGGTCATGGAACTGCTCGCGCCCGGCGGCCGGGTGGTCGTCGGCGACGTCCGCAACGCCGCGACCCTGCGGATGCTGCTCACCGCGACCCAGCGCGCGGCCCACCCGTACGCGGCGCCCGAGGAACTGCGCAGCCTGGTGGAGAAGGCGCTGTTCGCCGAGCGGGAGCTGGTGGTCGCCCCCGAGTGGTTCACCGCATGGGCGCAGGGCCGTCCCGTCGGCGTCGACATCCGGCTCAAGGCGGCGCAGGCGCACAACGAGCTCACCCGCCACCGCTACGAGGTCGTCCTGCACAAGGAGCCGGCCGACGCCCTCGACCTGGCCGGCGTACCGGCCGTGCCGTGGCACGGGCAGCAGCCCGACCTCGCCGAACTGGGCCTCCAGGCCGACCGGACGGGCCCGGTCCGGGTGACCGGGATCCCCAACGCACGGCTGGCCGAGGAGTCCGCCGCCGCCGTCGCGGCGGGCCTCCTCGACCCGGCGGCCGGCCCGGGGGGGGCCGCCGGCCCGCGGGCACGGCGCCGCGCGCCCCGCCCGGCCCGCCCGGCCGCGGGCCGAACCTCGTGCGCCGGGGACGCCCGCCCCAACCAACA
>NZ_JBEZWL010000125.1:0-22140 GCF_040648015.1 Streptomyces sp. NPDC029216
CTCCGTATCCCGGAGGCCGCCGGGGCCCGGCGCGCGTGTGACCCTTCCCATATACCGTGAAAGCCGCGAACGCTGGCACATTGGACGGCATGACCGCACACACCGCCACCCTCACCGCCCGCGCCCGGCGCCTCGTCGCCACCGGCGGCCCCAAGGACTCCGCCTGGCTGGAGCACCTCCTCGGCTGGACCCTCGTGGTGGTCGTGGCCATGTTCGTCACCCAGGTCGGCTGGCTGTAGCGGTCAGGACGCCTCCAGCCGCAGCCCGTCGGTGACGATCACGTCCGAGGTGACCAGCGCCTGTTCGGCGCTGACCCGGGTCATGTAGACGAACGGCGGGATCTCCGGGGGAGCGGGCAGTCCGTCCGGACTGAACGTCACGCACACCAGCCCCTCGATGCACCCGCCACCGTCAGCGGGGAGAACGGCCGCCCCCGCCGCCACACCCGCAGCCGCGCCCGGGGTCCGGCCAGGGGAAGCACGTGGCCCCGTCGAGGCTGACGCCGACCCGCATGCCCTTCAGCCGGAAGTTGCCGCCGGTCGCCGACCAGGCGTGCGACCTCACCCCGGTCCCGACTGGAACGAGCACCCACGGCCGCTCGTCTGGACGAAGACAGCACCGGGCGGGCTGCCCGGACCCGCGCCGCGGATCGTCCTGCGCACGGAGCCACCGACGCTGCGGTCTCAGCGGACGCGGGCCGCGACTCCGTCGAGTACGCAGGCGAGACCGAAGTCGAACCGCTCCTCCGGGTCGGCGTCCTCGGCTTCGGTCACCCGGCGGGCGAATTGGGGGTATGTCCCGTCGGCGATGACTTCCCGGATGTAGGGGGCCACGCTCGCGCGCCACTGTTCCTCGGTCAGCCCGGTCCGCTGCTGCGCCTGGAGTTCGGCAAGTTCCGCGGTGACCGCGCCGAGGGTGTAGGCGAGGACCGTGTCGATGGTGTGGGCGGCGAGGGTGGCGTCCTGGGTGAGTGCGGCGGCGGCGGTGAGGGACGTCTCGAACTGGCGTAGGGAGTTTGGGCCGAGGGCGGGGCGGCCGAGGAGGTCGGATCCGAGCCAGGGGTGGCGCAGCACGAGTGCGCGCAGCCGTTTGGCGACGTTGGTCAGGTCGGTCCGCCAGTTGCCGGTCAGGGCTGGTGGTGCGGTCTCGCCCTGCACGGCGTCGATCATGAGGTCGAGGAGTTCGTCGCGGCTGGTGACGTATCGGTAGAGCGAGGCCGTGCCAGAGCCGAGTTCGGTGGCGATGCGGCGCATGGACAGTCCGGGGAGTCCCTCGGTGTCGGCGATGGCGATGGCTGTCGCCACGATCCGTTCCACGCTGGGGGCTTGGCGGCGCGGGGTGCGCCGTTCCCTGCTCCAGACCAGGGCTGCGGCTGGCTCCTCCGTCGAATCTGCCACGTGCACGGTCCTCCTTGCTCGGTTTCCTCGTTGCGAACAGCGTAGCACTATGGCTACGGTGTAATCACTTGCGAACAGCGTAGCCATAAGGAGACGTACCTCGTGTCAGAAGCCCGAATTCCCGTTCTCATCGCCGGTGGCGGCACCGTCGGCCTGTCCACCGCGCTGTTCCTGGCCCACCACGGCGTACAGGCCCTGGTCGCTGAGCGCCAGGACGGCCCGTCCCTTCACCCCCGCGCCACCGGAGTCGGCCAACGGACCGTCGAGTTCCTGCGCGAGGTCGGCATCGAGGAGGCCGTCAACGCCGTGGCCGTCGACATGTCCGGCGGCAGCCTCGGGAAGATCTCCGTCCACACCCTGGCCGGAGCCGACCTCCCCGCCCTGGCCGAAACCATGCAGGCCCAGCAGCCGCAGGGCGGCCGACCCGCCCGCGGAACCGGCACGGGCGCGCTTCGCGGAACCTGCCCCCAGGACCGCCTGGACTCCGTGCTGTTGGCGGCGGCCCGCGAACGCGGTGCGACCGTCTCCTACCGAAGCCGGCTGATGTCCTTCGAGCAGGACGCGGACGGAGTCACCGCGATCCTTGAGACCGCTGCCGGCCCGCACACCGTCCGGGCGGACTACCTGGTGGCCGCCGACGGCGTGCGCAGCGGCGTGCGGACCGCGCTCGACGTGGGCACCTCCGGCCCGGGCGACCTCGGCAACCCGATGGTGAACATCCTCTTCCGGGCCGACCTCGGCACGTACACACAAGGGCAGTCCTTCGTCACCTGCACCATCACCACCCCCGCCGCGCCCGGCATGCTGGTGACCGTCGACGCGGACAAGAGCTGGGTCTTCCACGCCGCATACGACCCGAACGCGGGCCAAACGGCGGCGGACTTCACCCCCGAACGCTGTCGCGAACTGATCCGCGCCGCGATCGGCGACCCCGCCCTCGACGTGCAGGTGCTCAGCGTCCTGCCGTGGAGGGTCCGCGGCCTGGTCGCCGACCGTTTCCAGAACGGCCGGGTGTTCCTGGCCGGCGACGCCGCGCACGCGGTCCCGCCGCTGGGCGCGTTCGGCATGAACACCGGTATCGCGGACGCCCACAACCTGGCCTGGAAACTCGCCGCCGTGCTCCGCGGCCAGGCCGGTCCCGCCCTGCTCGACAGCTACCAGGCCGAACGGCGGCCGGTCGCGGTGCTGACCCTCGAACAGGCCATGCTGCGGCTCACCGATCCCCGCCTGCACTGGGACACCAGCCCCCGGATGGCGCCCGCGCGCGCCGCGGCCGGTGTGCTGAACGCGCCGGTCGTGCAGGTGGGATACCGCTACGACTCCCACGCGGTGATCGACCCGCGGCCGGAACTGCCCTCCCACGAGGATGCCGACCTCAACCTGGACGGCACTCCCGGCTCCCGCGTGCCCCACGTCGTGGTGGAACGGCAGGGGTTCCGGCAGTCCACGCTCGATCTTGTCGCATCCCGCTTCACCCTGCTGACGGGTGCTGCGGGCGACAACTGGATCCAGGCGGCGCGGGAGGCGTCGGCGCGCCTCGGCGTGGAGGTCGCCGCTTACCGGATCGGGCCGGAGGCCGACGTGACCGACCCGGAGGGCCGATGGCCCCGGGCGGCCGGTCTCACCGAGGACGGCGCGCTCCTCGTGCGCCCCGACCAGTTCGTCGCCTGGCGCGCACCCGTCATGGGCGCCCACCCGGCCAACGACCTCACCCGGGCCCTGACCCGGCTGCTCGCCCGCGACCAAGGCGTCCGCCGGGGACCGGACGGGGCGCCTACGGCTGCGAGGCCCGGGCCGTGAGTCGGAGGCGGCCGACTAGGCGCGCCCATCGCCAAGGCCCACCTTCGCGGACTGGCAGATGTCGCTGAGGGTGGCCTCGCCGATCCCCAGGAGCGCGACCGGATGCCCCGTGCCGTCGGCGGAGCGGTCCGTGTGCACGTACGAGGCGGTCCCCTTGCTGCTCAGTTTCGACGAGGAGACCTGGAAACTCGTCCCCGATACGGCGAAGGACGCGGCGAGCGCGCCCTGGGCCATGACCACGGCCAGCGCCCCCGACCGCGGCGACCGCCGACGGCGCGACGGCCGCCGATTTCCTCCGGTCGACCCGGCCTTCGGCGGGTTTCCTGCCGTCCTTGCCCATGCTGTCCCTCCCGTACACTGCGGGAAATCCTGTGGCAGACAGTGCGAGGCTTCGAGGCTAGGGCCGGATTTGAATAATAGTCAGCAGCGCGGCAGTACCGGCCGATCGCAGGTCCGCAAGGCCGAACTCATAGCGATCGGGCGGAAGTTGTTCGCCGACACCTCGTACGACGCCCTCTCCATGGACGACATCGCCCAGCACGCCGGCGTCGCCAAGGGGCTCGTCTACTACTACTTCAAGAGCAAACGCGGCTACTACCTGGCCATCGTCGAGGACTCGGTCGCCCAGCTCGTCGCCCGCGCCACCGGGGAGCCCGAACTGCCGGGCGCCGAGCGGCTGCGCCGCACCGTCGACGGCTACCTCCACTACGCCGAGCACCACCACGCCGCCTACCGCACCATCGTCACCGGCGGGGTCGGCTCCGACGCCGAGGTGCTCGCGATACGCGACGCCGTCCGCGAGGAGCTCCTGGCCGCCATCGCCGAGGGCGCGTACGGCCGCCGCGCCCTTCCCCCGCTGGCCCGCCTCGCCCTCGTCGGCTGGCTCTCCGGGGTGGAGGGCGCCACCCTCGACTGGATCGGCTCCGCCCGCGCCGACGGCCGGCCCGACCGGGCCGCGCTCGCCGGGCTGCTCGTGCGCCAGCTGCGCGCGACGCTCACCGTGATCGAGGAACTCGTCCCCGAATGTCCCGCTCCTCCGGTCGCCCCCGAGGAGGCTTCGAGCGCCCCGGATGATCATGGCGATCCTGTACCGGTGACGTAAAGCGCCTGATCGGGCATACTCAAGCCGCCGCAGCCGCTGTTCGAGCCCTTCCGTGACCCGGGAGGGCAGCATCGGCTGTGTAAGCACCGAGATCCGGCGGCGCGTACCACACCTCACGCGTCGCCGCCGTGCCCGACGAGGGAGGAGAGCGCCGCCATGAACGACCGCGCCCCGCAGCCGGTGGACCGACAGCTGCCCACCGAGGAGTCCCGGGACCTCCTCGCGCTCGTACGCGAGATCGCCCAGCGGGAGGTCCGCCCCAAGGCCGCCGAGGAGGAGGAAGCCGGTCGCTTCCCCCGCGAGGTCTTCACCCTGCTCTCCGAGTCCGGGCTGCTCGGCCTCCCGTACGCCGGCGATTTCGGCGGCGGTGACCAGCCGTACGAGGTCTACCTCCAGGTCCTGGAGGAGCTCGCCGCCGCCCGCCTGACCGTCGGCCTCGGCGTCAGCGTGCACTCCCTGGCCTGCCACGGCCTCGCCGGGTACGGCACCAAGGAGCAGCGCGCCGCCCACCTGCCCGACATGCTCGGCGGCGGGCTGCTCGGCGCCTACTGCCTCTCCGAGCCGGCCTCCGGCTCGGACGCCGCCTCCCTCACCACCAAGGCGGTGCGCGACGGCGACGACTGGGTGATCACCGGTACCAAGGCCTGGATCACCCACGGCGGGGTCGCCGACTTCTACACCGTCCTCGCCCGCACCGGCGCCCCCGGCGCCAAGGGCATCACGGCCTTCCTCGTGCCCGGGGACGCGGAGGGCCTGACGGCCGCCGTCCCCGAGAAGAAGATGGGCATGAAGGGTTCGCCCACCGCCCAGCTCCACTTCGACGGCGTGCGCGTCCCCGACGCCCGGCGGATCGGCGAGGAGGGGCAGGGCTTCACCATCGCGCTCGCCGCCCTCGACGCGGGCCGGCTCGGGATCGCGGCCTGCGCCATCGGCGTCGCGCAGGCGGCCCTGGACGAGGCCGTCTCGTACGCGCTCGGCCGCAAGCAGTTCGGGCACCCGATCGCGGACTTCCAGGGCCTGCGCTTCATGCTGGCCGACATGGCCACCAAGATCGACGCGGGCCGGGCGCTCTACCTCGCTGCCGCGCGGCTGCGCGACGCGGGCAAGCCGTTCTCCCGGCAGGCGGCGATGGCCAAGCTGTTCTGCACCGACGCGGCGATGGCCGTCACCACCGACGCGGTCCAGATCCTCGGCGGCTACGGCTACACCGCGGACTTCCCGGTGGAGCGCCTGATGCGCGAGGCGAAGGTGCTCCAGATCGTCGAGGGCACCAACCAGATCCAGCGCATGGTCATCGCCCGCCACCTGGCCGGCCCCGAGACCCGCTGACGCCGCGGGGCTGCGCCGGCTCCGGCCCGGCGCGGCCCGGCGGGTCAGCCCCCGTACAGCGAGCCCGCCGGCCAGATCGGGGCGGAGGCGATCCGGGACCACTCCGGGTCGCGCCGGCCCGGCAGGGTCCGCCCGTCGGCGGCCCAGCGGGCGAGCAGGCCCGCGTAGATCGGCGGGTCGGGGTGCCCCCGGTAGCCCGGCGGACCCGGCCGGAGCTGCTCGTGCACGGTGTGCTGAGCGGTGTGCTGAACGGTCTGCTGAACCGATTCTTCGTAGCCCGGCGGAGTGGGGCGCCGCCTGCGCCCCACTCTCGGCGATGGCGTCTCAAGGGTGGTCATACCGGGCCAACGCGGGAGCCTGCGCGCGGGTAACCCCTCCCCGCCCGGGCCCATCCGTTCGAGCCTTCCCACGCGCGCGGCGGTGGCCGGGAGTGCCGGGCTGTCAGGGTGTGCCACAACTCTGGTCGCGAGCGCGATATCTGACGTACCGTCATATCCGCTCGGCCGCTGCCGCGCCGACACCCGCGCCCAGGAGGTTCGCCATGCCCGCCGACCGTCCCGTGCCCCTCGACGAGTACCCCGTCCACCAGGCCCCGCTGTCGATGAAGCACCTGGTCACCGGCGACCGCAACGCCTACGACCGCTGCATCTTCCACGTCTTCGACCACGCCGGCCGAGCCGTCCTCATCCTCGGCCTCGGCGTCTACCCCAACGCCGGCGTCATCGACGCGTACGCCACCCTGCGCCTCGGCGACGAACTCCTCGCCGTCCGCGCCTCCGACGCCCTCACCGACGACCGCATGAACCTCTCCGTCGGCCCGCTGTCGATCACCGTCGACGCCCCCCTCAAGCGGCTCACCCTGCGCTGCGATCCCGACCCGGCGGACCCGCACGGGCTCTCGTACGACGTCACCTGGACCGCCGAGTTCCCCGCCGTCTGGGAGCCCCACCACATCCAGCGGCGCGGCGACCGCCTGATGCTGGAGGGCCGCCGCTTCGTCCAGGCGGGCAACGTCACCGGCACCGTCCGGGCCCGCGGCGAGGAGTTCACCCTGACCCCGGGGGAGTGGACCGGCACCCGCGACCGCAGCTGGGGCGTGCGCCCCATACCCGGCGAGGACGGCGGCCGCGCCGCCGAGGAACACCGCCCCGAGGGCTTCCACTGGCTCTGGATCCCCGTCCGCTTCGAGGACCGCTTCCTCATGGTCATCGCCCAGGAGGACGCCGACGGCCACCGCACCCTGAACGAGGCGGTCCAGGTCTTCCCCGAGGAAGCCGGCCGCCACGACGTCCAGCTCGGCTGGCCCCACACCGAGATCCGCTACCGCCCCGGGACCCGGCACCCCGAACGGGCCGTCGTCCACCTCACCGACCCCTCCCGCAAACCCCTCGAACTCGGCGTGGAGATCCTCGCCTCCTCCCCGCTCGCCGTCGGCGCCGGCTACCCGCCCGCCGCCGACTGGCAGCACGGCAGCTGGCAGGGCCGCGGCTGGACCGACCGCCGCGCCTACGACCTCTCCGACCCCGCCGCCCACCCCGTGGCCGCCTTCGGGGTCACCGACCACGCGGCCCGCTTCACCCTCGACGGCCGCACCGGCTTCGGGATCTTCGAACACGGCAGCTTCGGCCGCCACGACCCCAGCGGCTTCACCGACTACGCCTCCGTAGCCCCCTGACCCGTCCCGCGAGAGGAGTTCCAGACATGGCCACGGCACCACGCCCCCGCACCTCCACCCGCGAACCCGAGGAGCTCGGCCGCCGCCTCGCCGCCTGGCTCGACCGGCGGCTCCCCGGCGCGAAGGTCACCGGCACCTCCGTCCCCGGCTCCAACGGCATGTCCAGCGAGACCCTGCTCTTCGACATCGAGCACCCCGACGCCCCCGTCCGCGCCTGCGCCCTGCGCCTCGCCGCCGACCCGGCCGCCTACACCGTCTTCCCCGCCTACGACATGCCCCGCCAGCACCGCGTCATGGCCCTGGTCGGCGAGCACACCGACCTCCCCGTCCCGCGCGTGCTCTGGCTGGAGGAGGACCCCGCCCCGCTGGGCGCGCCCTTCTTCGTGATGGCCCGCGCCGAGGGCCGCGTACCGCCCGACGTCATGCCGTACACCTACGAGGGCAACTGGCTGCACTCCGCCACCGACGCCGAACGCGCCGGGCTCCAGGAGGAGAGCATCTCCCTCCTCGCCCGCCTCCACGACGGGTTCCCGGCGAAGGAGGCCGAGTTCCTCCTCCCTCCGGGCCAGGGCAGCCCGCTGCGCCGCCACGTCGACGCGCAGCGCGCCTACTACGCGTGGGTGGTGTCCGGCCTGGCCCGCTCGCCCCTCCTGGAGCGCGCCTTCGACCGGCTGGAGGAGCTCTGGCCGGCCGACGAGGGCGACCCCGTCCTCAACTGGGGCGACGCCCGCATCGGCAACGTCGTCTACGACGGCTTCCGGCCGGCGGCGGTCCTCGACTGGGAGATGGCCGCCTACGCCCCGCGCGAGGTCGACCTCGGCTGGATGGTCTACCTGCACCGCTTCTTCCAGGACCTGACCGTGGGCTTCGGCCAGCCCGGCCTGCCGGACTTCCTGCGCCGCGAGGACCTGGAACGCAGGTACGCCGAACTCACCGGGCACACCCCGCGGCACATGGAGTTCCACACCCTCTACGCCGCCCTGCGGCACGGCATCGTGATGCTGCGCATCGCCTACCGGCAGGCGTACTTCGGGGAGGTCGAGGTCCCGGCGGACCCGGACGGGCTGATCCTGCACCATGCCGGCCTGGCCGCCATGGTGCAGGGGACCTACTGGTAGGCGGAGGTCAGGCGGCCTGCGCGTGCTGGCGCTTCTGCGGCAGCGGGGCGGCCGCCGGCTGCACGGGCCGCGAGCCCGGACCGCCGACGTGCGAGAACGGCTGCGTCCGCCAGTCGAGGCCCTTCGGCAGCGTGAGGTGCACGACGGCCTCCAGCTCGCCCTGCTCCGAGGGGAGCAGGCCCACGGTCGGCAGCGCGTCGGCGACGGGCCGGCCCGTACCCGCGCACACCGTGAGCCCGAACGGGTTCCACGGGGTCAGGCACAGTGCGTGCTCCGGGAGCTGCTCCTCGTCCGCGACGAGGGCGATCGACTGCCCGCAGTCGGGGCAGATCGCGTGGTGGATCTCGAAACCCTCGGCGTCGGCGGGTTCGAGGTAGTCGTCGTCCTCCGCGTACGCGGAGGCGAGCGGTTCCAGGGGCTCCGGTTCGGTGCGACCGGCGCGCTTGGTGTTCAGCATGGATGTACTCCCCCTTGGGTGGGCCGGGCGGGCAATGTTCTTCGGCCACGGCCACCCCAAGCACTTCCCGCCACGCGGCACGAGTAACCACGAGAGCGGGATGTACGCCCGTACACGTCTGTGGCTTTCGTCACATGCCCGCCGCAGGTGCCACTTCTGCGTGGACACCGCTGTGCCTGGAACGGTCCTGGGCCTTAGGTTGAGCGGCTATGAGCGCAATGGAGGAGCTGGACCGCCAGATCGTGGATCTGCTCGTGCGGGACGGGCGGATGAGCTACACGGACCTGGGCAAGGCCACCGGACTGTCCACGTCGGCGGTCCACCAGCGAGTACGCCGCCTGGAGCAGCGCGGCGTGATCCGCGGCTATGCGGCCGTGGTCGACCCCGAGGCCGTCGGGCTCCCGCTCACGGCCTTCATCTCGGTCAAACCGTTCGACCCGAGCGCGCCGGACGACATCGCGGACCGGCTGGCGGGCGTGCCCGAGATCGAGGCCTGCCACAGCGTCGCGGGCGACGAGAACTACATCCTCAAGGTCCGCGTGGCCACCCCCCTGGAACTGGAGGACCTGCTGGGCCGCCTCCGCGCCCTGGCCCACGTCTCCACCCGCACCACAGTGGTCCTCTCCACCCCCTACGAGGCCCGCCCACCGCGCGTCTAGCCACACTCCAGCCCCGCCTGCGAAGCCCACCCGCCGCAGCAGCGAGACTGGTGACCATGACTGACGGCACCGCCCCCACCTCCCCCCGCACCGTCCTCCTCCGCGGAGGCGAGGTGCACAGCCCCGCCGACCCCTTCGCCACAGCGATGGTGGTGGAGCGGGGCCACATCGCCTGGGTCGGCTCCGAAGGCGCCGCCGACGCCTTCGCGCAGGGCGTGGACGAGGTCGTCGACCTCGGCGGGGCGCTCGTCACCCCCGCCTTCACCGACGCCCACGTCCACGCCACCTCCACCGGCCTCGCCCTCACCGGCCTCGACCTCACCACCGCCCGCTCCCTCGCCGAGGCCCTGGACCTCGTCCGGGCGTACGCCGCGCGCCGCCCCGCCGACCGGGTGCTCCTCGGGCACGGCTGGGACGCCGCCCGCTGGCCCGAGCGCCGCGCCCCGCGCCGCTCCGAGCTCGACGAGGCCGCCGGGGGCCGCCCGCTCTACCTCAGCCGCATCGACGTCCACTCCGCGGTCGTCACCACGGCACTCCTCGACCTGGTCCCCGGCGTCCACCCGCACGGCGACGGCGAACCCCTCACCAAGGACGACCACCACGCCGTCCGCCGCGCCGCCCTGGCCGCCCTCACCCCGGCCCAGCGCGCCGAGGCCCAGCGGGCCGCCCTGGACCGGGCGGCCTCCCTCGGCATCGGCTCCCTGCACGAGTGCGGCGGCCCCGACATCTCCTCCGCCGAGGACTTCACGGGCCTGCTGGCCCTGGCCGCCGAACACCCCGGACCGCGCGTCCACGGCTACTGGGCCGACCGCGACCTCGGCCTGGCGCGCGAACTCGGCGCGGTCGGCGCCGCCGGCGACCTCTTCGTGGACGGAGCCCTCGGCTCGCACACCGCCTGCCTGCACGCCCCCTACGCCGACGCCGCGCACACCGGCACCGGCTACCTGGACGCCGCCGAGGTCGCCGCGCACGTGGCCGCCTGCACCGAGGCGGGCCTGCAGGCCGGGTTCCACGCCATCGGCGACGCCGCCGTCACCGCCGTGGTCGAGGGCGTCCGCACGGCCGCCGGGAAGGTGGGCCTGGACCGGATCCGCGCCGCCCGCCACCGCGTCGAGCACGCCGAGATGATGACCCCGGAGACCATCGCCGCCTTCGCGGAGCTCGGCCTGACCGCCTCCGTGCAGCCGGCCTTCGACGCCGCCTGGGGCGGCGAGGACGGCATGTACGCCGACCGGCTCGGCGCCGAGCGCGCCCGCACCCTCAACCCGTACGCGGCCATGCTCAAGGCCGGCGTCCCGCTGGCCTTCGGCTCCGACGCGCCCGTGACCCCCCTCGACCCGTGGGGCACCGTCCGCGCCGCCGCCTTCCACCGCACCCCCGAGCACCGGATCTCGGTACGGGCCGCCTTCGCCGCCCACACCCGGGGCGGCTGGCGGGCGCTGGGCCGCGACGACGCGGGCATCCTGGTGCCCGGCGCCCCCGCCGACTATGCCGTCTGGCAGACCGGTGCGCTGGTGGTCCAGGCGCCGGACGACCGGGTCGCCCGCTGGTCCACCGACCCCCGCTCCGGCACCCCCGGCCTGCCCGACCTCAGCCCGGGCGGGGAGCTGCCCGTGTGCCTGCGGACGGTCGTGGGCGGCCGGGAGGTATTCGTACGGCCACAGGGGTGATCCACCCCGCATCGGCTCGGCCCGGGCGGCCCTGCCCGGATAGGTTCGCCCGGGTCCACCGGCAGGACGCCGGACCGGCGGGAACCGTCCGCCCAGCGCACCCGGGCCTCGGGCGCGAGGGAAGGATCCACCGGGGCGGCGGTGGCACCGGATCGGGCCCGGCGGTCCAGTAGACAACGGTCACGGCGGCCCGCAGCCAGCGGGCCCCGGTCCGGCCCGAAGGACCGCCGGGCCCCGATCGCTGTTCTAAAATCATCCTGCTGTGACGGGCTGGACGAAGCCGGGCCGGACGGGCCCGACTCGACGAAAGACACTCAAGGGGAACCGGTGAGCAACGGCGGACAGCGGACCTTCGGGCCGCTCGGCACCACGCTGGTGATCATTCCGACCTACAACGAGGCGGAGAACATCGGCAGGATCGTGGGCCGGGTCCGCGCGGCGGTCCCCGAGGCGCACGTCCTGGTCGCGGACGACAACAGCCCCGACGGCACCGGCAAGCTCGCCGACGAGCTGGCGGCCGAGGACGACCACGTCCACGTCATGCACCGCAAGGGCAAGGAGGGCCTCGGCGCCGCCTACCTGGCGGGCTTCGCCTGGGGTCTGGAGCACGGCTACGGGGTCCTCGTCGAGATGGACGCCGACGGCTCCCACCAGCCGGAGGAGCTGCCCCGCCTGCTCACCGCGCTGGCCGGCGCCGACCTCGTCCTCGGCTCCCGCTGGGTGCCGGGCGGCCGGGTCGTCAACTGGCCCAAGAGCCGCGAGTTCCTCTCCCGCGGCGGCTCCACCTACTCCCGGCTGATGCTGGACGTCCCGATCCGCGACGTCACCGGCGGCTACCGCGCCTTCCGCCGCGAGACCCTGGAGGGGCTCGGTCTCGACGAGGTCGCCTCGGCCGGCTACTGCTTCCAGGTGGACCTCGCCCGCCGGGCCGTCCGCAAGGGCTTCCGCGTGGTGGAGGTGCCCATCACCTTCGTGGAGCGCGAGCTCGGCGACAGCAAGATGAGCAAGGACATCGTGGTCGAGGCCCTGTGGCGGGTCACCCAGTGGGGCCTGGCGGAGCGCGTCTCCCGGCTCAAGGGCAAGCGCTCCTCCTGAGCCCGTCCCTTAGGGGGCGCCCGGTACCCCCGGCTGAGGCCGCTTTTACCCCGGCCCGGGCACACTGGGTGGTATGACGACCGGCACTGGTTCTTTGAGGACCGGCACTTCCACGGCCCCACGGCGGCGTTCGCCCGCCCGTACGTTCCTCCCCCTGGCGGTAGCCGCCTGGCTGATCCTGGAGATCTGGCTGCTCGGCCTGGTCGCCAGGGCGGCCGGCGGGTTCACCGTGGCCGCGCTGCTCGCGGCCGGGCTGGTCCTGGGCGTGGTGGTCATCAAGCGCGCCGGGCGGCGGGCCTTCAAGAACCTGACGCGGACCTTCCAGCAGGCCCAGGAGCAGGCGATGGCCGGCGGACCCCCGGTGGACCCCCGGCCCGCCGGGGGCTCCGGCAACGGCACGACCATGCTGGCCGGGCTGCTGCTCATCCTGCCCGGGCTGCTCTCCGACGTGATCGGCCTGCTCCTGCTGCTGCCCCCGGTGCGCGCCTTCGCCGCCCGCCGGGTCGGGCGCACGCTGGAGCGGAAGATGACCGCCGGCGCCCCGGGCGGCCTCGGCGACGCCTACACGCAGGCCCGTATCCACTTCCCGGACGGCAAGGTGGTCCAGGGCGAGGTGATCCGCGAGGACGGTTCCCCGGCCGGAGGGCCCGGCCCGGACACCGGACACCGCCCGCCGCTGGCTCCGTAGGCGGCTCCGGGAACGGGACGGGAAACGAGACGGCAAACGAGACGAGGGAAACGAGACAAGCCGAGGGGCCCCGCCACATCAGTGGCGGGGCCCCTCGGCTTGTGCTCAGCGCCCGCGGATCAGGCGGACTTGCGGCTGTCCCGCGGATGCACGGCGATGTTCATGGCGCCGGAACGAAGGACGGCCAGCCGTTCGGCCAGCACCTCCTCCAGCTCCTCGCGGGTGCGTCGCTCCATGAGCATGTCCCAGTGCGTTCGCGCAGGCTTGCCCTTCTTCTCTTCGGGCCCGTCCCCGTCCACCAGAAGTGCCATGGCGCCGCACGCCTTGCACTCCCACTCCGGCGGAATCTCTGCCTCAACCGAGAACGGCATCTCAAATCGATGTCCGTTCTGGCATGCGTACTCCACCGCCTGGCGCGGGGCCAGATCGATGCCGCGGTCCGTCTCGTAGCTGGTAACCACGAGCCGCGTACCGCGGAGAGCTCGCTCACTCATGAATCGTGCCTCCCGGGCTTGTCGCCCACAGGACAGGTGTCGCTGTCGTCGTCATCCGGTCAACGTCCGGTCGGCGGTATAGATTCCCGCTCCGGGTCATGCGTCGCCCGTCGTGCCGCCCCTTGTTGTACCCACCAATGCCCGTTTTGTCACATCTGGCAGCAGATGTCACCCAACGTCTCTACTCAGTGAACGCGCAGTAACGGTCCGCCTGGCAGGCCAAAGGCGTACACTACCGGCCGATCGCCATAACGTCGAAATCCGTTCGGTAGTCGTTCACGCGTCCGGTCCGGATCCGGGTTCAGACCCGCACCGGAACAGGATTCCCCGCCGCCTCCACCGCGCGCCGCACCGGCACTCGCGCGAGCAGTACGAAACCCAGTGCGAAGAACACCACCAGCGAGATGATCGCGTCCCGGTAGCTCCCCGTGAGCTGGTACGTCAGGCCGAAGACCAGCGGTCCCACCCAGCTGACGCCGCGGTCGCTCATCTCGTACGCGGAGAAGTATTCGGCCTCCTTGCCCGCCGGCACCAGGTGCGAGAACAGCGAGCGGGACAGCGCCTGGCTGCCGCCCAGCACGAGCCCGATCATCGATGCCAGTATGAAGAACGCCACAGGCGCGCCGGCCGGCAGGAAGAACCCCGCCGCCAGTGTGAGCGTCCACGCCACCAGCGAGCCCAGGATGGTCCTCTTCGCGCCGAACGAGCGGGCCAGCCGGCCCATCGCCACCGCGCCCACCACCGCCAGGACCTGCACCAGCAGGACCGCGGTGATCAACGTCGACTCCTCCAGCTTCAGCTCCGCCTTGCCGTAGACCGAGGCCTGGGAGATCACGGTCTGGATGCCGTCGTTGTAGACCAGGTAGGCCAGCAGGAAGGACAGCGTGAGCGGGTGCCGGCGCATGTCCTTGAGCGTGGCGACCAGCTGCTTCCAGCCGGAGCCCGCCGGAGCGTGCGCGGCGGCGTCCCGGGCCACCGCCCGGTCCCGCAGCCGGCGCAGCGGGATGATCGCGAAGGCGCCCCACCACAGGCCGGCCGAGGCCAGGCAGATCCGCACCGCCGCGTCCTTGGAGACGCCGAAGGAGTCGTGCGACTGGAACAGGGCCAGGTTGAGGATCAGGACGAAGGCCCCGGCGGTGTAGCCGAACGCCCAGCCGCGCGAGGAGACCGTGTCCCGCTCGTCCGGCTCCGCGATCTGGGGCAGGTAGGAGTTGTAGAGCACCATCGAGACCGCCATGGAGGCATTGGCGACGATCAGCAGCAGACCGCCCAGCAGGTAGCGGTCGCCGCCCAGGAAGAACATCGCCGTGGTCGCCGCCGCGCCCGTGTACGCCGCCGCCGCGAGCAGCGGTTTCTTGCGGCCGGTACGGTCCGCCGCGGCGCCCACCAGGGGCATCGCCAGCACCGCGACGATCACCGAGATCGAGACGGCGTACGGGAAGAAGGACCCGGACCGGACCGGGATGCCCAGCGGGTGGACGTAGCCCCGGGCGTCCTCGGCCGCCTCGGCCATCGACTGCAGGTACGGGCCGATGAACACCGTCAGCACGGTCGAGGAGTAGACCGAGCAGGCGAAATCGTAGAAGTACCAGCCGCGCTGCTCGCGCAGTCGTTCGGCCGCGCTCGGCGGCCGTTCCGCGGGCGCCGGGCCCGTACTCGTGTCCGTGGTCTCCGCACTCACCGCGGTGCCCCCTCGTTCCCGTCCGGCACGGGAGGGCGTTACCGGCGGTCCTGGCAGGTCAGGCCCAGGCTCCGCGCCGGTCCAGCACCGTGCGCAAGATATCGATCCGGTCGGTCATGATGCCATCCACGCCCAGGTCGAGGAGAGCCTCCATACGTTGCGGTTCGTTCACGGTCCACACGTGGACCTGCAGACCCCGCTCATGGGCGGTCTTCACGAACCGCCGGTCGACCACCCGGATGCCCGCCTGGACCTCCGGCACCTGCGCCGCCACCGCGCCCACCCGCAACGCCGCCGGGATCGCCCACGAGCGCAGCCGCAGCCCCAGCACCCCCCGCACCCCGTACGAGGTCGCCAGCCGGGGCCCGGCGATCTTCTGGGCCCGGGCCACCCGGCTCTCCGAGAAGGAGCCCACGCACACCCGGTCCCACACGCCGGCCCGGGCGATCAGGTTCACCAGCGGGTGCAGGGCCGACTCGTCCTTCACGTCCACGTTCCAGCGGGCCTCCGGGAACTCCTCCAGCAGCTCCTCGAACAGCGGCAGCGGCTCGCTGCCCGCCACCCGCGCCTCGCGCACCCGGCTCCACGGCAGCTCCCGGATCCGGCCCGTCGCGTCGGTCACCCGGTCCAGGGTGGAGTCGTGGAAGGCCACCAGCTTCCCGTCGGCCGTCGCGTGCACATCGGTCTCGAAGTACCGGTAGCCCGCGTCGGCCGCCCGGCGGAAGGCGGCGGCGGTGTTCTCCAGCCCGTCCGCCGCCCCGCCCCGGTGGGCGAAGGGGATCGGAGCCGGGTGGTTCAGATAGGGATGGCGAAGGCGTACGTGGGTCACGGCCGCAGTATGCCCCCTGGGTCCCGTGGGACGGGAGCGGCCACATGGACGGCCGGTGAACGCGGCGCCCCGCCATCGAGGCCGCTCGGGCCGGGCTGCACCCACCTGGCCCGACTGGACCGCACCATGACACCCTGGGGGCCGCAGAACCAATCCAATCCCGGCCCCGGCCCCCGCCCGCCGAGGCCAATCCGACGAAGGTGGACCGGACGCCATGGCTCAGTGGACCTCAGCGGTCGGCACCGCGCAGCTCGCCCGGCTGATCACCTCGCAGCAGGAACGGCCCGCCGTACCCGGCGCCCGCAAGGCGCCCGCGTACCGCACCCTCGCCGACGGCATCCGGCTGCTCGTCCTGGAGGGGCGCGTCCCCGTCGCGGCCCGGCTGCCCGCCGAGCGGGAGCTGGCCGTCGCCCTCTCCCTCAGCCGCACCACCGTCGCGGCCGCCTACGAGGCCCTGCGCGGGGAGGGCTTCCTGGAATCCCGCCGGGGCGCCGGCAGCTGGACCTCCGTACCGGCCGGGAACCCCATCCCGGCCCGCGGCCTGGAACCGCTCCCGCCCGAGTCCCTCGGCTCCATGATCGACCTGGGCTGCGCCGCCCTCCCGGCCCCCGAACCCTGGCTGACCAAGGCCGTCCAGGGCGCCCTGGAGGAGCTCCCGCCGTACGCGCACACCCACGGCGACTACCCGGCCGGCCTGCCCGCGCTGCGCCAGATGCTCGCCGACCGCTACACCGAGCGCGGCATCCCGACGATGCCCGAGCAGATCATGGTCACCACCGGGGCCATGGGCGCCATCGACGCCATCTGCAGCCTCTTCGCCGGGCGCGGCGAGCGCATCGCCGTCGAATCCCCCTCCTACGCCAACATCCTCCAGCTGATGCGCGCCGCCGGGGTCCGTCTGGTGCCCGTCGCGATGGGCCCCGCGCTGAGCGGCTGGGACATGGACGTCTGGCGGCAGGTGCTGCGCGACTCCGCCCCCCGCCTCGCCTACGTCGTCGCCGACTTCCACAACCCGACCGGCGCCCTGGCCTCCGACGAGCAGCGCCGGGCGATGGTCGAGGCCGCGCGCTCCGCCGGCACCGTCCTGATCGCCGACGAGACCATGGCCGAGCTCCGGCTGGACCCCGAGCCGGCCATGCCGCGCCCGGTCTGCTCCTTCGACCCGGCCGGCTCCACGGTGGTCACCGTCGGCTCCGCCAGCAAGGCCTTCTGGGCGGGCATGCGGATCGGCTGGGTCAGGGCCGCCCCCGACGTCATCCGCAGCCTGGTCGCGGCCCGCGCCTACGCCGACCTCGGCACCCCGGTGCTGGAGCAGCTCGCGGTGAACTGGCTGATGCGGACCGGGGGCTGGGAGGAGGCCGTCGGGATGCGCCGCGCCCAGGCCCGGGAGAACCGGGACGCGCTGGTCGCGGCGGTGCGCCGGGAGCTGCCGGACTGGGAGTTCGACGTACCGGCCGGCGGGCTCACCCTGTGGGCCAGGGCGGGCGGGCTGTCCGGTTCGCGGCTCGCGGAGGTGGGGGAGCGGGTCGGCGTGCGCGTCCCCTCGGGGCCGCGGTTCGGCGTGGACGGGGCCTTCGAGGGCTACGTCCGGCTGCCCTTCACGGTGGGCGGGCCGGTGGCCGAGGAGGCCGCGGCGCGCCTGGCGGCGGCGGCCCGCCTGGTCGGCACGGGGGCGGCGGGCGGCGCGGAGCCGCCGCGCACGTTCGTGGCCTGATCCCGCACTGATCCCGCTCCGCGGGAGACGGCCTACGGCGCGTCGGCCGGGACCTCCGGGACCTCCTCGGCGTCCAGGGCGCCGGCCTGCGCCGGGGGCTGGCCCTTGAGGAGCCCCGGGGAGGCCGCCGCGCCCTCGCCGCCGCCCGGGCCCGCCGCCTGCCGCTCGGGCAGCAGCTCCAGTACGGCGTGGCGGTGCGCGGGGTGCGTGGAGTCGTCGTACGGGTCCGGGGTGGCGGGCACCTGGAGCCGGTGGACCGGCCCGGTGCCGAGCCGGGCGTAGCCGCGGCCGGGCGGGAGCTGCGGGGCCGGGGTGGTGTGCGGGGGCACCCCGAGGACGTCGGTGAGCTGCTGGACGGGGGCGGGCCCGAGGACGACCCGGGCCCGGGTGTGCTGCCAGACGGCGTCGCCGATCAGCTCCAGGTGGTCGAAGTGCTCGGCCACGACCACCGTGACGTGCGCGGCGCGGCCGTGCCGCAGCGGTACCTGGAGCTGGGCGAGGGGGTCCGGGCGGCCCTCGGCGGTGGCGAGGTGGGCGAGCACGCTGGGCTGGTCCAGCAGGATCCACAGCGGCCGCCGGGTGTCCTCGGGCGCGGGCCGGCCGGCCTCGCGGGCCCGGTGCGTGGCGATCAGCCGCCGCTCGGTCTCGTGCGCGGCCCACTCGACGGTGGCCAGGGCCCCGGTCGGCCCGCACTCGACCGCGAGTACGCCCGCGCGTCCCGCCAGGCAGGCGTACTCGTTGCTGCCGCCGCCCTCGACGATCATCACGTCCCCGCCCTGCCGCAGGGCCTGGAGGGCGAGCGAGCGGAGCAGGGTGGTGGTGCCGCCGCCGGGCTGGCCCACGGCCAGCAGGTGCGGCTCGGTGGAGCCGGGGCCGGTCCGCCAGATGACGGGCGGCAGGTCGCGGGGCTCGTCGCCCTCCAGGACCGGCAGCGTGCGCCGGACCGTGCCGGGGTCGGTGAAGCCGAGGACGCTCTCGCCGGGCGAGGTGACGAACGGCTGGGCGGCGATCCCGGTGGGCAGCGGCTCCAGGACGCTCAGGTCGAGCTGGTTTGCCTCCTCGTCCCAGACGAAGAGGTACTCCCGGCCGCGCCCGGACTTGGCGTGCAGCAGGGACTCGATCCGGGCCCGCGAGGCCGCCTCCCCGTCGGTGAAGTACGCCGGGTAGCGGATCCGGAGCCGGGTGACGCGGCCCTCCGCGTCGAACGCGTAGCCGCTGAAGGCGTCGTCGAAGGCGGCGCCGTGGGCGAAGAGCGGGTTCGGGTCCTCCGGGGCGGAGAAGTACGGCACGAGGGCCTCGTACAGCGAGCGCAGCCGCTCGGTCTCGGCGTCGCTGGGGCCGGTCTTCACCGGGTTGCGGTCGCGCCCGTGCCAGCCCGCCGCCGCCATGAGCGTGATCAGCGCGGTGACGG
The DNA here is from genome assembly GCF_040648015.1 of Streptomyces sp. NPDC029216. NCBI lineage: Bacteria > Bacillati > Actinomycetota > Actinomycetes > Kitasatosporales > Streptomycetaceae > Streptomyces > Streptomyces sp. NPDC029216. Next base: position 19,120 of record NZ_JBEZWL010000125.1, read on the forward strand.
GGCCGTAGGGGACGAGCGCGACGACGAGCACGCAGGCCGCCCCCAGGAACAGCGCGGGACCCCGCTTGTCCTTGGGGGTCGCGGCCCACTTGCGGCGGCCGGCCGAGGCCAGGACGCGCAGGCCCCGCCCGATGACCAGCAGCGGATGGAGGACGTCCGTGGCGTTGTCGGCCGCCGTCCGGGCGAGGTCGCGGCCCCGGGCGAGCGAGGTGCTGCCACTGGTGAGGATGCTGGGGAGTGGGCGCCGGGCCACGGTCGTCTCCTGGGGGGTGGGGCGGGCTAGAGCTTGATGCCGCCGAGCAGGCTCGCGAGGCTCGCCGTGCTCGCGGTGATGCTGGGGGCGATGGCGGAGCCGGCGAGGAAGAAGCCGAAGAGGGAGCAGACGACGGCGTGCGTCAGCTTCATCCCGTCCTTCTTGAAGAACAGGAAGCAGATGATGCCGAGCAGTACGACGCCTGAGATCGACAGGACCATGGGAGTTCTCCTGGGAGCGGAACGGTCGGGTAGGTCACCATCAGTTGTTCCAGGCTCACAGGAAGTATCAATGCGACAAAAGGTGCATACGGGTGAATCTTCGGGTTTTTCACTTGACCGGCCCCTCCCGGCTGGCGCGTCGGCCCCGCGGGGTGTCGGGCGCCCCGGCCACGCACATCCTTGCCTCGGCCTGGCCCCGTCATGTCCCGGACCGGGCGCTACCCTGGCGATTCACCCGTACGGACGCAGCGCCGCGCACCCCCCTGCCCGCCCGGCCTGGGCAGACTCCTGCCGGAGGCGACCGGCGCGCGACGGCGGGCCGATACGACTTGAGAAGAGCGAAAGGCGGTACGACCGATGAGCAGCGAGCACCAGGACGCGCCCGACGAGGACGTCATCGAACTGGCCACCAAGATCTTCGACCTCGCCCGTCAGGGTGAGACGGAGGCGCTGGCCGCCTACCTCGACGCCGGGGTCCCCGCCAACCTCACCAACGACCGCGGCGACACCCTCGTCATGCTCGCCGCCTACCACGGCCACGCCGACGCCGTCACCGCCCTCCTGGCCCGCGGCGCCGAGGCCGACCGCGCCAACGACCGCGGCCAGACCCCGCTCGCCGGCGCCGTCTTCAAGGGTGAGGAGGCCGTCATCCGCGCGCTGCTCGCCGGCGGCGCCGACCCCCGCGCCGGAACCCCCTCCGCCGTGGACACGGCCCGCATGTTCAACAAGGCCGACCTGCTGGAACTCTTCGGAGCCGAGTAGTCCGCTTTTTTGCCCGCCCGGCCGGGCCCGGGACGGCTCCGCGACCTCACGGCTTGGTCACGACGCCTTTAAATGTGGTCGCGGCGCACAAACCGCCTGGGTCATCATGGCGTCGGATTCGATTCGCGGACATGACGGACGGGCAGGAGCGGGCTGGACACGACGGGTGTCCACACCCAGCCCCTGCCGCACCGGCCGCCGTGGTCACGAAGCATCGACGAGAGTGAGAAGGCAATGGTCTACATCGAGCGGAACATGACGGCGAACGTCCTCACATGCTGTTACGCGGCCCTGTGAATCCCGATTCCCGGTTGCGTCCCCAGCTTGATTTGAGGCCATTCCCATGTTCGAACCAGTCATAGCGCCGAGCGGCACCCTGCTCGGCCTCCTCCAGCGGGGCCGCGGCGACGGCACGCTGCACGCCCTCGCGGCGCCCAGGAGCGAGGCCCTCGCCGCCCTCGACCAGTGCGTGACCCGAGACCCGCGGCAGGACTGGCAGGTCGAGAACCGGTCGCTGTACTACGCACGCCTGTACCTCGACCTCGACGGCCCCCTCGGCGAGATCGAGGCCCACCTCTTCGGCGTCGACGACCTCCTCGACGAGGAGGACCACCGCACCGGCCTCGCCCTGTCCGTCCTCGGACACCTGGCCTCCTACGGCCGCGACGACGCGCTCATGCTGCTGCGCCGCTACGCCGCCTCCGGCGCCAACTGGGCCTGGGCCCTCGACGAGCTCGCCCTGCGCGACGACGACGAGGGGCTGCGCTCCCTCGCCACCCCCGTCCTCGACCGGTTCCCGGCCACCGCCGAAGGGGAGGCGCGGCTGGCCGCCGCCGTCCGCGACGCCTACGAGCCCCGGCCGTGGCACTTGTGGGAGGAGCTCCCGCAGTACGGGCAACGCCTGCGCGCCGCCCGCCAGCAGGGCTCCTTCGACCGCTGGCAGCGCCAGCTCAGCCCCAGCGGCCCCCGGCCCGGCTGGGGGGTCCAGGCCGTCTTCGACTGGGCCGCCGACGGGCTGCGCCGCGGCACCCCGCTGCACGTGCCCGCCGCACGCTGTCTCGCCGCCGTGGCCGCGCCGGAGGACCGCCCCGAGATCCTCGCGGCCGCCGCCGGCGCCCAGGGCGAGGCCGCCCGGGCCACCGCCCTGCACCACCTGGTCCTCGCCGAGCCGGAGAACCCGGCCGTCCTGGACCTCATCGAAGCCGCCGGGGACGAGGCCGCCGTGGCCGCCTACGAGCGCATGTGCGGCCCCGCCGCCCTCGAACGGGCCCGCCTCTGGGTCCACCGCCCCGACGCCCTCGGAGCGGCCGCCGCGGCCCTCCTGGCGGCCCGCGGCGGCGCCGACGACACCGGCCTGGTGCTCGGCGCCCTCCGCAACACCGTCCGCGGCTCCGGGCCGGACTCCGTCCGCCTCTTCACCCTGGTGGACGGCGCGGGCCGGCTCTCCATCGGCTGCGCCGCCCCGGTGCTGCGCCACATCTACCGCGAGACGGCCTCCTCCCACCTGCGCGGCCGCGCCGCCCGCGCCCTGGCCAGCACGGACCCCACCTTCGCGGCGGGCTTCGCGGTCGAATGCCTTTGGGACTGCGAGGAGACCACCCGCGAGGTTGCGGCCCGCCACGCCGAAACCGCCGACGCCCGCGTCACCCCGCGGCTGCGCCGCCTGGCGATGGACCCGGCGGAGGAGGAAGACGTCCAGTCGGCCGTCCGCAGCCGCATAGCCCCCGAGTCGGCGGTGTAACCCCCCGGACCCCGGGGGCTCCGCCCGGCCGCGGCCGGGCGGAG
>NZ_JBEZWL010000126.1:0-21871 GCF_040648015.1 Streptomyces sp. NPDC029216
CGCCGGGCCCCGGGCGGCCCGCGCCCCCGCCGGCCGTCCCCGGGGCCGCGGAGACCCGGACCACGGCCGGGCCCGGGCGGTCGGCGCGGTAGACGCCGTCCGGGCCGATGCGGCCCCGGTCGGTGCTCCAGTGCGGGGTGCCGGCGGCCGGGGCCAGGGTGGTGTCGTAGCCGGTGGCGGTGAGGGTGCGGGTCAGGCCGGGGAAGAGCCGGGTGGCGCCGCCGGCCGGCTCGACGCGGAACCCGGCGAGCGGGCCGGGGCCGGCCGGGGCGGTCAGGACGAGGCCGTTGGGCACGGGGCGCAGCCGCCCGTCGGAGGGGGCGTTCTCCACGGTGAGGGCGCCCGCCCCGGGGTGGGCGGCGAGCAGGGTGGAGGAGCCGCCGCCGTCGAGGTTGAGGGCCTCGTACGCGCCGAGGCGGTGCATGAGCGCGCCGAGCCCGGTGAGGGTGAGGCCGCCGCTGTCGCGCCGGCGGCCGTCGACGGTGACCAGGCTCAGCCGCCGGCCGTCCCGCGAGAGCCCGACGGCGGTGCGCGGGGCGGCGGCGTTGTTCGGTTTGCCGCCGTGGTTCAGCGGGGTGCCGGCGGCGACCAGGGTCCCGCGCCCGCCGAGCGCCGTCACCGGGGCCGGCCCCGACGCGGGCAGCGGCCGGGCGGTGACGGCCACCGCGTCCCCGACGCGCCGGGCGGCGAGCGCGGCCGCCGGGCCGGTGCCCCGCGCCGTCAGCAGGGTGGTGCCGGGGGCGGGGCGCGTGCCCGGGACGGGGCCGGCGGAGGTCACCCTCCCGTCGCGCAGCTCCACGGCCGGCCCGGACCCGAGGGCCGGGAGCCGCTTGCCGCCCCAGTCGGCGGTGTAGGCGGCGAAGCCCTCCGCCGGCGGCTTGGCGGCGTTGTACCCGGCCAGGGGGTACGCCCGCCCGCCGGGCAGGGTCACCGTCCCGTCGAGGCCGAGGCGCAGGAGGCGGCCGGCGCCGTCCGGGCCGAAGCCGACGGCCGCGCCGCCGCCGGGCCCCGGCGAGGCGGAGTGCAGGAGCCGCCCGGAGCCGACGCCCGGGCCGAGGGGGGCTCCGGTGCCCCGGATGTCGAAGAAGTCGCCGTTGACGGCGGCGACCACCCGCCGCCCGGGCCCGGGCCGGTACCGGGCGGCGGCTTCGGCGAGGGTGACCGGGCCGGTTCCGCCCGCGGCCTCCAGGTACTCGGCCCGGACTCCGCCGCGCGGGTCGAGGTCGGCCTCCAGCTCGTCGATCCGCAGCCAGCGGTCGCCCTCCAGCCGGTCGTACGACTCCAGGCGGATCCCGGGGGCGAGCTGCCGGGTGGTCCGGGCGGTCTCGATGCCGTCGCCGGGGCCGCCCGCCGCGGCGTACGCGGGGACGGGTGCCACGAGGACGGCGCTCAACAGGGCGGGCAGCAGCGGGCGGAGGCTCATCACCCCGGCAGGATGGCCGTACTGTACGACCATCAGACGCCGGGCGCACCGCGTGGACCTGCGGGTTCAGCCGTTCGCACCCCTCCGCCCCTGTGTGGACGCCGGGGCCGGGGCTGACATATGTTCACCCCCATTGTCCGGCCCGGCGCTCAGCCGGCCCGTTGCGCATCCCGTGCTTCTTTCGCAGACGTTCCCGTGGGGGGTACTCCGTCATGTCCTTCGGCACGCCCGGCTCAGCGCCGTCCCCGATGCCCGGCTACCAGCCGCAGCTGCCGAACCTTCCCGTGCTGCGCTCCCCGCTGGGGCTGGCGACCGCGCTGACCGTGCTCCTGTCCATCGCCGGGCTGGTGAACCTGCTCTCGGTCGGCGTGGGCGCGTACACCTGGTCCCTGACGCAGGTCCTGACCGGTGATCCCGTCACGGTCCGGGACGACGCCCTCCGGCAGTCGGACGTCCTCACCGGCGTGTTGGCGTCCTTCCAGACGCTGTCGCTGCTGGCGACGGGGGTCGTCTTCATCATCTGGTTCCACCGGGTTCGCACCAACGGCCAGGTCTTCCGCCCCGACGGCTTCAGCCAGTCGAGCGGCTGGGCCATCGGATCCTGGTTCGTGCCGGTGGGCAACCTCTACCTTCCCTACCGGATCGCGAAGCAGATCTGGAGGGCCGCCGTCCAGCCCGCGCCCGACGGCTCCTCCCGGCGGGTGTCCACCGCGCCCGTGACCGCCTGGTGGCTGGTGTGGACCGCCTCCACGCTCTGCGACACCATCGTGGAGCAGCTCTACAAGCGCGTCGACACTCCCGAGGGACTGGCCGTCGCCTCCGGGTTCAGCGCCTTCGCCGGCCTGTGCACGGCCGCCGCAGCCGTCCTCGCGATCCTCTTCGTCCGCAAGCTGACGGCCCTGCAGCACGCCCGGGCCATGGGCCCGTACGCCGGGGTGTGACGCCCCGGCCCTAACCCGTCGGCGGTTGGGGAACGGTGAACTCGCACCACACGCACTTCCCGCTGCCCCGGGGTTCCACGCCCCACCCGTCGGCGAGCCGGTCCACCAGCATCAGGCCCCGGCCCGACACCGCCCAGTCGTCCGCCTCGCGGCGGCGCGGCAGGGCGCTGCTGGAGTCCTCGACCTCGATCCGGATCCGGCCCTCCGCGGTCAGCCGCATACCGACCTGGCCGCCGCCCTCGGTGTGCACGAGGGCGTTGGTCATCAGCTCGTCGGCGGCCAGTTCGATCTCGTCGGCCCGCTCCCGGGCGCCCCAGGCGGCGGCCGCCGCCCGGATCAGGTGCCGGGCCGTGGCCGGGCCGTCCGTGTCGCCCGGGGTCAGGTGGCGGCTCAGCGGGCCGCCGCCGCGCGGGGCGGGGGTGCCGCGCCGGCGCAGGACGAGCAGGGCCATGTCGTCCCCGCCGCCCGCGTCCCCGACGAGGTCGCACAGCACGTCGGCGAGTTCCTCGACGTCGGCCGGGCCCGCGCAGGCCGCGTCCAGGAACTCCCGCATGCCGGTCTCGGAGTCCCCGCCGGGCCGCTCGATCAGGCCGTCCGTGCAGAGCAGCAGGGTGTCCCCGGGGTGCAGCTCCATGCTGGTGACGGGGTAGCCGCAGCCGGTGTCCGAGGGCTCGCGCGCGGGCAGCCCGAGCGGGAGCCCGCCCGCCACCTGGATCCGGTGGCAGCTGCCGTCCCCGCGCCGGACCACCGGGTCGAGGTGGCCGGCCCGGACCAGGTGCAGCATCCCGGTGTTGAGGTCCGCCTCGGCGTAGGTGCAGGTGGCGAAGCGTTCGGTGGCCAGGTCGGACAGGAAGGCGGAGGCCCGTGCCATCGCCGTGCCCGGGGTGTGGCCCTCCAGGACGTACGCGCGCAGCACGATGCGCAGTTGGCCCATGACGGCCGCGGCGTCCGTGTCGTGGCCCTCGACGTCGCCGATCATCACCCCGACCCGGCCCTCGCCGAGCGGAATGACGTCGTACCAGTCGCCGCCGATGTCCCGCCCGATCCGGGCCGCCCGGTACCGGACGGCGATCCGCGCTCCCGCGACGTCCGGGATGCGGCGCGGCAGCATGGCCCGCTGGAGACCCTCCGCGAGGTCGTGCTCCTGCTCGAACAGGATGGCCCGCTGGAGGCTCTGGGCGATGCCGCTGCCGAGCGCCACGAGCAGGTTGCGCTCCTCGGCGGTGAAGTCGCCGTCGCGGGTGTAGAGCAGCCCGAGCGCGCCGACGGGCCGGCCCTGGGCGATGAGCGGCAGGTAGACGCCGCTGCGCACGGACAGCGGCTCGATGTACGGCCACAGCTCCGGGTAGCGCAGCCGGAACTCCTCCCGCGAGGAGAGGTAGACCGCCTGGAGGGTGCGGACGGCCTCGCTCATCGGCAGCCGGGCGTCGATGCGCGTGTACTCGATCTCGGGCACGTAGGCGCCCAGCTGCCCTTCGGCGACCAGGTGGATCCGGGCGCCGTCGACGATGCCGAGCATGACGCTGACGGCGCCGAGGTGGCCGAGGCCCTCGGGGTCCTTGAGGATGTCGGTCACGTCGTTGACGGTCCGGGCGTGCGCGAGGATCGCGGCGGTCCGCTCGACGACCCCGGTCATCCGGCGCCGGCCCTCGTCGCGCTCCCCCGCCGCGCCGGGCTCCCCGGGGTCCTGCGCGGCGTCGCGGACGATCCCGATGATCCGGTGGGGGCGGCCGCCCGGGTCCCGCAGGACGTGGCCCTGGAGGTGGGTCCAGGAGGTGCCGCCGTCCTGGCGGAGCGTGCGGAAGTAGGCCCCGTAGTGGCTGCGGCCGTCCCGCAGCGCCTGCTCGACGCGGTGCTCCAGGCGCGCCTCGTCGCCCGGGACGATCCGGGCGCGCAGCCCGTCGGGGGTCCCGTCGAACTGTTCCGGGCGCAGGTCGAGGACCTCGAGGGCGGTGGCGTCCAGGTGCATGCGGCCGCCGTCGAGGTCCCAGTCGAAGGTTCCCATGCGGTTGAGGGCGAGGCTCAGATCGGGCCGCGCGGGCCAGTCGACCGCCGGGATCCTTCCCCGCTGGTCCATGCAGCCAGGGTCTCACTCTTCCCCGTCCCCGGCAGCGCGCCGGGCTCCTCCCGGGCGGCGCGCCCGCGATTTGCCGGGGTCCGCGCCCGGGCAGACGATCGGAGCGTCCCCTCTGTCTGCGAAGGGAAACTCCCATGAGGCGGCTGAGCTGGATGTACCGGACCTCGGTCGGAACGGCCGTGGCGTGCGGACTGGCGGTGGGTCTCGCGACACCCTCCTCGGCGGCGTCGAAGCTGCTGAGCCTGAAGCTGGACGCGCCCTACGTGACGGTCTCGTTCCTCGACACCGAACCCCATGACAAGAGCAACGTGCTCGTCCTGCGTCCGCAGGGCGGCGGGGAGACGCTGCGGGTGATCCTGTCCGACGAGATACCCGGGGTGGGCAAGACCGTCGTCAAGAGGGTGGACGCCGGGATCCGCCCGGGCACCGGCTACTGCGCGGCGGTGGAGGTCGCCACCCTGACCGCGGAGGTGCCCACGGAGCTCCCGTCGGAGTTCCCGACCGAGCCGCCCGAGCCCGATGACGTCGGCACCATCTACGAGACCGGCACGGTCTGCGCCGACCCGTCCGGCTCCACTGCGGTGCCGGGCGGGCCGACGGGCCGGTAGGGATCCGGCCGCGGGCTAGTAGGGGTTCGCCGGAGGATTGCCGTAGGAGGACGCGGGGGCGGGCGGGGTCGTGGCCGGGGCTCTGGTCGTGGGGGGCGGCGTAGGCGGGTACGGCTCCGTGGCGGTCTCCGACGGCGTCTCGGTGGGCGTCTCGGAGGGCGTCTCGGAGGCCCGCTCCGACGGCGACTGCGAGGGGCTGCCGGTCGGGGTCCCGGTGGCGGTCTCCGTCTCCCGGCCGGTGGGCGTCCCGGTCCCGGTCGGCGTGCCGGTGCCGGTCGGGGACGGCTTCGGGGAGGGTGCCGAGGACGAGGCCGACGAGGTGGTGGGCACCGGGGTGGGGACCGGTGGCGGGGGGACGGGCCGGTCGGGCTTCGGGTGGGCGCCGCGCCCGCGTTCGAACCAGCGGCGGTCGTGGTGGTCGTAGATGACGAAGGCGTTCACGATGGTCTGCGACGGGGCGATGACCACCACCTTCGCCGGCTCGTACGCGCCCCACGGCTCCCCGTACCGCTTCGGGTTGGCCTTCAGCGCCACCGGCGGGCTCAGCGGGTTCCCGCAGGCGCAGCGCACCCTGGGCGTCCCGCGGTCGTCCACGAGTACGGCCGTCCCGGCCTGGAGGACGGCCTGGTAGGCGGTGGGGGCGCCGTCACGGAAGCCGTGGTTGGTGACCCGGGTGTCCAGGCGCAGCTGTACGGCGGTGAGCCCGCGCAGGTAGCCGGGTACGGCGGCCGGTTCGATGCCGAGGGCGGAAGCGAAGGCGCTGTTCTTGGCGGGCTGCCCGGACAGCGCCGCGATCTGCTTCTCCACGTCGCAGCTGGCGACGTCCTTGGTGCCGCCGTAGAGGCCGGGTGCGGAGCCGTTGACGCTGCGGGTGCCCGTCGTACCGCCGGCCGTGGCGGTGGCCGTGGCCGTCTGCGGGCTGGGTGTCGCGGGCTGGGGCGGCGGGGTCGCCTGCCGTGCGGCCGTGGACTCGGTGAAGGGGTCCGGTCCGGAGGCGGCGGCCGGCTGGAGGAACACCTCGCCGGCGGCCTGTCCGGAGGACCCGCCGCCGGGCCGGGTCAGGACCACGGCCAGGGCGGCGACGGCCACGACCGCAACCGCGGCCGTCACCAGCCGGGGCACGGACCGCCACCAGGGCCCCTTGGACGGCTCCCCGCCGCCTCCGGGACCCCCTCCTCCGGGGGGTGCGGGCGGCGGGGGTGTCGACCCCCGGTCCCCGCCCGAGAGCGGCCCCGAAGGGGGGCCGGTGGGGCGCTCCGACGCCGGCGGCTGCGATGACGACCGTGGCGGTGGCTGCGAGGAGAACGGGGGCGGCTCCCCGCCGGACGGCTGAGTGGTCACGGGCCCTCTTCCCAAGCTCCAAACGAAAAATTCCGGACATCTCCGGATTTCTGACACTCTTGCCGCCCATTGTGTGCGCGGTCCGAGTGGTGGCCGCAAGCCGGGGATGCCACGGTTGCAGGGTGAGCAGTACTTCCGCGAGGGCGTTGCGTGACGCCCTCGCCGCCGTCCTGGCGGGCTTCGCGGTGATGACCGCGGTGGCCGCCGCCGGGCTCGCCTGCGCCGGCGCGGCCGATCTGCCGGGCGGGGCGTTCCCCCATGTGGTCGCCGCCGTCGTCGTGATGGCGGCCGGCGGAGAGATCGGGATCTCGGGCGGGGCCGGGATGCTGGGCGACGCCGACGCGACCCTGTCCGTGCTCCCCCTGTCGGTCAGCCTGGCCGGTGCGCTGACCACCGGTTACCTGTTCCTGCGCCCGCTGCGCCACCGGGCGGTGGCCCGGCCCCGCGAACTGCTCGCCCGGGCCGCCCTGCCGACGGTGCTGTGGCTGGTCCTCCTCGCCCTCTTCGCGCTCTACGCGCACCACACCTTCCGCCTGCTCAACGGCGACTCCCCGCTGGAGGACCTCGGCGAACTCCTCGACTCCACCCCGACGGTGGGCTTCCGGGCGGACCTGCCCGCCACCCTGCTGTTCGGACTGCTGTGGATCGTGGGCCTGTTGCTGATCGCCCTGCTGGTCTCCCGCCGCGCACCGCTGCCTGGGCGGCTGCTCCGCTTCCACACGGCGGTGCGCCCGGCCGCGTTCGCCACCACCGTGCTGCTCGTCGGGTACGTGGTCCTCGGCCTCGTGGCCGGCCTGGTGGTGGCCGCCACCCAGGGGCACGCGACGCGGACCCTGGCCGTGGTCCTACTCGGCCTGCCGAACCTGGCCTGGCTCGCCCTGACGCTGGGCTTCGGGGGCGCCTGGCAGGGCAGGGCCGAGGGGCCGTTCGGGCTGCCGATGCCGCAGCTGCTGGACCAGGTGCTGCGCGGGCCGGACCTGTCCACGCTCGATGTGTCCGCGCTCGCGCGGCACGACGGCCGGGCGTGGTGGCTGGTCGCGGTGGCCGCCGTCGCGCTGCTCGGCGCGGGCGTGCTGGCCGCCGTACGCTCCCCGGCGGGGGTCCGTCCGTGGCAGCACGCCCTGCACCTGGCGGTGGCGCTGGCGCTGGCCACCCTGGCGGTCTGTCTGCTGGGGCGGGTCCAGGCGCAATTCGGGCTGTCCGTGCTGGGCATCGGGGACGACTCCGGGCTCGGCGGCACGGTGGAGCTCACCCCGTCGCTGTGGCGTACGACGGGCCTCGGCCTGCTCTGGGGCGCGGTGGCCGGCTTCCTCGGCGCCCTCCTGGCCCGCCCGCTGCGCCACCCGGGCCGCGTGGACGAACCCGCCCCGGCGCAGCAGACCGGCTGAACTGGCGCAGCAGACCGGCTGAACGAGGCCCCTCGGAACACCGTGCGACGAGGACCGCGGAACACCGCGTCAGGCCCAGTCCCCGAACTCCCGGAACACCGCTTCAGGCCCGCCCCCGGAACACCGGCAGCGCCCACCGCGGCGGCGGAGGCGGCGGTGCGTCGGAAGCTGCCGGGGCCCTGGCGTCAGCGGCGGCTCCGGCGACGGCGCCGGCCACCGGGGCGGCGGCCGCGGCAGCACCCGCCCGGCGCAGGGCCCCGGTGAACTCCAGGCAGCTCCCCCACCGGTCCTCCGGCGACTTAGCCAGGGCCTTGGCCAGGACCTCGTCCACCGTCGCCGTCAGCTGCGGCCGCCGCGAGGACGGCGCGGGCGGCGGGTCGAACTGGTGGGCCCACAGCAGGGCCATGTCGTCGTCGCGCTGGAACGGCGGCCCGCCGGTGAGCATCTCGTAGACCACGCACCCCAGGCTGTACACGTCGCAGCGCCCGTCCACCGGCTTTCCGGCGATCTGCTCCGGCGCCACGTAGTCCAGGGTCCCGACGAACTGGCCGACGCTGGTGAACCCGGTCAGCGACAGGGACTTCTTCGTCAGTCCGAAGTCCGTCAGGTAGACGTGCTCGGGGTGTTCGCTGTCCGTGCCGTCCGCGACGAGGATGTTGCCGGGCTTGACGTCCCGGTGGACGAGGTCGTGGTCGTGGGCCGCGTCGAGCGCGGAGGCGACCTGGCCGGCGATCCGGGCGGCCGTCTCCACCGGCAGCGGGCCCGTCCGGTCCAGCAGGGCCCGCAGGTCCTGTCCGGCGACGAACCGCATGGCGATGTAGAGGAGGCCGTCCGTCTCCCCCGCCTCGAAGACGGGCACGATGTGCGGGTGGTCGATGGCCGCCGCCACCTTCGACTCGTGGGCGAAGCGCTGGCGGAAGGTGTCGTTGCGGGCGAGTTCGGGGGCCAGCAGCTTCAGGGCCACCGGCCGGTCCAGCCGCAGGTCGCGGGCCCGGTAGACGACGGCCATCCCGCCGCGTCCGATCTCGCTCTCGATCAGGTAGTCGGCGATCTTCTTGCCCAGCAGCCCGGAGGGGCGGCCGCCCAGCGAGTCGGCGAGGCCCATCACCCGCCTCCCGCCCCGGGCAGGTCGACGATGCGGGTCGGCTCATGGCCCGTCTCCGGTACGGGTGCGCCCGCCGCGGTGTCCGCCTCCGGCGGCGGCGCCTGCTCCGGTGCCGGTGCCGGTGCGGGCGTGGCCCCCGGACCGGAGACCACCGCGTAGGTGGCCATGCGGCTCCCGTCCGCGTACATCCAGCGGCGCGAGGTCTCGTCGTAGAGCCACACGGACTCCCCGTCGATCACGATGCCGGCCCGCAGTCCCCGTACGGCCCGCCCGAAGTCCTCGCCGCCGGCCGTCCCGGAGGCGTGGTCGCGGACGGCGCGCCGGTAGCGCTCCAGGGCCTCTGCGGCCCGGCCCAGCAGCGGTCCGGGGTCCTCGGTCCGCGTGAGGGGCCGGCCGGTCGTGGGGGGCGGCTGCGGGACGGCCACCAGCAGCCGTCCGTCGACCCAGGCGGACCAGCCGTTGGCGCACAGGATCTCGGTCCACTCGCCGCGCCGGGAGAGCAGCTGCACGGGCAGGAAGGGGTCCAGGGGCGCCGTCGGCCGGGCCACGTCGGGGGCCTCCCAGGCGGGCAGCCCCTCCTGCGGCACGACGTGGGTGGGGTGGAACTCGGGGATCGGGTCGGTGAAGGTCATCGCCGCGGCTGCTTCCGCATGACGGCCGGCTCCTGCCGGCGCAGCAGCCTGGCCACGGCCACTCCGAAGAGCACCGACAGCACGAGCAGCATGGCGATGCACAGCAGCCACCCGCCGGACTGGTGGCGGAAGAGCGGGTCCTGGGTGAGTGTGCCGGGGACGATCTTCCCGAGCTCGATGGTGGCGCCCATCGCGCCCATGGCCCACCGGGAGGGCGCGAACCACGCCACCTGTTCGAGGCCGGGGACGCCGTTGAGCTTCAGCAGGGTGCCGCAGAAGACCACCTGGACGATGGCGAGGAGGACCAGCAGCGGCATGGTGACCTCCTCCTTGCGGACCAGGGCCGAGATCATCAGGCCGAGCATCATCGCGGTGAACGACAGCAGGGCGACGGCGACGGTGATCTCGATGAGCGGCGGCATGAGCACGCCCTTCCCGCCCGGGGCGTTCAGGTCCACTCCGGCGAGGGCGATGAGGGTCAGCACCACCGCCTGGGCGACGGTGATGGTGCCGAGCACGACCACCTTCGACATCAGGTAGGCGGTCCGCGACAGCCCGACGGCGCGTTCTCGCTGGTAGATCACCCGTTCCTTGACGAGTTCGCGGACGGCGTTGGCGGCGCCGGTGAGCACCCCGCCGATGGTGAGGATGAGCAGGGCGTTCAGGGCCGTCTCGGCGGTGAGGGTGTTCCCGGCGAGCGCGCGGGCCATGGCGCCCATCATGAACGGCAGCGCCACCATGATCACGAGGAAGGTGCGGTCGGCGCTGAGCACGGCGGCGTACCGGCGGACCAGGGTGGACAGCTGGGCGCCCCAGCTCTGCGCCTTCGGCGGCGGCGCCGGCGGCGCGGCCCCGGCCATCCGCACGGCTTCCGCCGCGGGCCCGGGTCGGCGGGCGGTGAGCTCGACGTAGCGCCGGTGGGCCGGCGAGCCGCGGAAGGCCCCCGCCCAGTCGCGGTCCCGGTCGTTCTCGAAGACCTCGAAGGCCTCGGGCCATTCCGCGAAGCCGAAGAAGTCGAGGGCCTCCTGGGGCGGGCCGAAGTAGGCCACGCGCCCTCCGGGGGCGAGGAACAGCAGCCGGTCGCAGACGTCGAGGCTGAGCACGCTGTGGGTGACGACGATGACGGTGCGGCCGTCGTCGGCGAGGCCGCGCAGCATGTGCATGACGGAGCGGTCCATGCCGGGGTCGAGGCCGGAGGTGGGTTCGTCGAGGAAGAGCAGCGAGGGCTTGGTGAGCAGCTCCAGGGCGACGGAGACCCGCTTGCGCTGGCCGCCGGAGAGGCTGTGGATGGGCTGGTCGGCGCGCTGGACGAGGCCGAGTTCGCGGATCACCTCGTCGACGCGGGCCTCGCGTTCGGCCCGGCTGGTGTCCTGCGGGAAGCGCAGTTCGGCGGCGTACACGAGGGCGCGGCGGACGGTGAGCTGGGCGTGCAGGATGTCGTCCTGGGGCACGAGGCCGATGCGGCTGCGCAGTTCGGCGTAGTCGCGGTAGAGGTCGCGGCCGTCGTAGAGGACGGATCCGGTGTCGGCGGGGCGCAAGCCCGTGAGCGCGCCGAGGAGGGTGGATTTCCCGGCGCCGCTGGGGCCCACGACGGCGAGCAGGCACTTGGCGCCGACGGGGAAGGTGACGCCGTCCATGAGGGTCTTGCGGCCGCGGTCGACGGTGACGCCGAGGTCCTGGACGTCGAGGGAGACCTCGCCGGTGTCGGTGTACTCCTGGAGCTGGTCGCCGACGAGGCAGAAGGAGGAGTGGCCGATGCCGACGATGTCGCCCTCGGCGATCCGGGCCCGTGCGACGGGGGCGCCGTTGAGGTAGGTGCCGTTGTGACTGCCGAGGTCGACGATCTCGTAGGTGCCGTCGGCGAGGGCGCGCAGCTCGGCGTGGCGGCGGGAGACGACGAGGTCGTTGACGACCAGGTCGTTCGCCGGGTCCCGGCCGATGCGCAGGGCGGTCCGCGCGGGGATCGGGCGGACGCTGGTGGGCCGGCGGTAGGTGCCGGTCATGGAGGGGTTGACGACCTGGGTGGGGCGGGATCCGGACACCGGGGCGGCGGGCGGAGGCGGCGTCCGGCCGAGGAGGAGGGCGCGGGGGCCGTCGAGGGGGTTGCCGAAGCGCAGCTCGCTGCCGGGGCCGACGTGCTCCACGTGGACGCGGTGGCCGTCGGCGGCCCAGGTTCCGTTGGTGCTGTTCTCGTCCTCGACGGTCCAGTGGTCCCCGTCGGGGCGTAGGACGGCGTGGTGCCAGGAGACGCGGGCGTCGTCGAGGCAGATCTCGCAAAGGGGGTCGCGTCCGACGTGATAGGTCCTGCCGGGGCTCATTTCCGTGGAGCCTCGGGCGGTTTCCAGGACGAGTTCGGGCGCGGTCGGCACACCGGGGCGCTGGACCATGACCAGATTTTCGCACGATCCGTCGATCCCGGCATAAGCGCAGGTCAAGCGGGTCTTATGGGTAATGACAACGGTCCCCGTTGCAGCCTTTGCCCTCTGCGCCGGGGTGCGCTTCACTTCACGCGTCGGAACCGAACAAACCGGGGGACGCCATGACCGGCCACGACCACGATCACGACCACGGGCCCGCGCAGGGCACCGGGCACGCGCACGGCCACGGCGGCCACGGCCACGCGGGGCACAGCCACGGCGTGGACCCGGACGCCGACCGCCGCTGGCTGGCGATCGCGCTCGCCCTGATCGGCGGCTTCATGGCCGTCGAGGTGGTCATCGGCGTGCTGGCCCACTCCCTGGCGCTGATCTCCGACGCCGCGCACATGCTGACGGACGCCGTCTCGATCGTCCTCGCCCTGGTGGCGATGCGGCTGGCGGCGCGTCCGGCGCGCGGCGGGTTCACGTTCGGCCTCAAGCGGGCGGAAATACTCTCGGCCCAGGCCAACGGCCTGACGCTGCTGCTGCTGGCGCTCTGGCTGGCGTACGAGGCGGTCCGGCGGCTGCTGGATCCGCCGCCGGTCGAGGGCGGCCTGGTGCTGGTGACGGCGCTGGCCGGGATCGTGGTGAACGTGGCCGCGGCCTGGTGCATCTCGCGGGCGAACCGCTCCTCGCTCGCGGTGGAGGGCGCCTACCAGCACATCCTCAACGACCTGTTCGCCTTCATCGGGACGGCCGTGGCCGGTCTGATCGTGCTCACCACCGGCTTCGTGCAGGCCGACGCGATCGCCTCGCTCGTGGTGGTGGTCCTGATGGTCAAGGCGGGGTACGGGCTGGTGCGCGAATCGGGCCGGATCTTCCTGGAGGCCGCTCCGGCGCACCTGGACCCGGACGCGGTCGGCGACCGGCTCGCGGGGCACCCGCCGGTGACGGAGGTCCACGACCTGCACATCTGGACGATCACCTCGGGGCAGGCGGCCCTGTCGGCGCACGTGCTGGTGGAGCCGGCGGGCGACTGTCACGCCGTGCGCCGCGATCTGGAGGCGCTGCTGGCGAAGGAGTACGGGATCACGCACACCACCCTCCAGGTGGACCACGTCCAGGACGAGCTGCTCTGGGTCGGCCGGGCGGGCGAGGGGCCGGACGCCGCCGACCCGCACTGCGCGGACGCGCACGGCCCGGTCCACCGCCAGGGCCCGCACGCGCACTGAGCGCCCTCCCGCGCGCCCCCGCCACGGTCCGATCACTGATCGGGGCCGGGGCGGGGCATGTATGGGACCGTGACACAGCCGAAGAGGTACAAGCAGAGCGCCGGCCTGCTGCTGTTCCGCCGGGAAGCCGGCGGCGGGGCGGGCGGCGTCGAGGTGCTGCTCGGCCATATGGGCGGGCCCCTGTGGGCCGGCCGGGACGCCGGGGGCTGGGCGATCCCCAAGGGCGAGTACGGGCCGGAGGAGACCCCGCGTGACGCGGCCCGCCGGGAGTTCACCGAGGAGCTGGGGCTGCCCCCGCCGGAGGGCGAGTACCTGCCGCTGGGCGAGGTCCGGCTGAGCAGCGGGAAGCTGGTGACCGTCTGGGCGGTGGAGGGTGACCTCGACCCCGCGCTGATGGTGCCCGGGACCTTCACCATGGAGTGGCCGCCGCACTCCGGGACCGAACACGAGTTCCCCGAGCTGGACCGGGTGGCCTGGTTCAGTCCCGCGATGGCCCGAAACAAGCTGATGGTCGCTCAGATCCCTTTTCTGGAGCGATTGTTGACCCTCCTGGCGGATTGACCTGACCTTTACTTGCCAATAAACCTCACCTGCATGGACATTGCACATATGACGAACGTCGTGCTGGTGGGAACCCTGGACACCAAGGGTGTCGAGTACGGCTGGCTGCGCGAGAGGCTGCTGCGCGCCGGCGTCGAGGTGGTACTGGTCGACACGGGGATCATGGGAGAACCCCGGGTTCCCGCGGACGTGCCGCGCGAAGAGGTGGCGCGGGCCGCGGGGACCGAACTCGCACAACTGCGCACGGCCGCCGACCGGGGCGCGGCCGTGACCACGATGGCCAGGGGCGCGGAGGCGACCCTCTTACGGCTGCACGCCGAGGGCCGGCTGCACGGGGTGCTCGCGATCGGGGGCAGCGGGGGCACGTCCATCGCGACCCGGGCGATGCGGGCCCTGCCCCTGGGCGTGCCGAAGGTGATGGTCTCGTCGATGGCCTCGGGGGACGTGTCCCCGTACGTGGGCTCCTCGGACATCACCATGATGTACAGCGTGGTGGACATCGCCGGGATCAACAGCATCTCGGCCCCGGTGCTGGCGAACGCGGCGGAGGCGATCGCCGGCATGGCCAAGGGCTTCGCGCGCTCCTCCCTGGACCGCAGCCGTCCGGCCCGGCTCGGCTCGGGGTCGCGGCCCCTGGTCGCGGCGAGCATGGCGGGGGTGACCACTGCGGGCGTGGACGCCGCCCGGGAGCGGCTGACCGAGCTCGGCTACGAGGTGCTGGTCTTCCACGTCAGCGGTACGGGCGGCCGCACCCTGGAGAAGCTGGCCGGTCAGGGGGTCTTCGCGGGCGTACTGGACCTGACGCTGAGCGAGCTCGCCGACGACCTGTGCGGCGGCATCCTCACCGCCGGCCCCGACCGGCTCAGCGCGGCCGGGCGGGCCGGGATCCCGCAGGTGGTGAGCCTGGGGGCGCTGGACATGGTGAAGTTCGGGCCGCTGGAGACCCTGCCCGAGCGGGCCCGGTACCGGCGGGTGCGGGTCCACAACCCCTCGATCACGGTGATCCGTACGACCCAGTCCGAGTGCGCGGAGCTCGGGCGGCGGGTGGCCGCCAAGCTGCGCGCGGCGACCGGGCCGACGGCGGTCTGCGTGCCGCTGCAGGGGCTGTCCACGCTGGGCGCACCGGGGGGCCCGTACCACGATCCGGACGCGGACGGGGCCCTGATCTCGGCGCTGCGCGAGGGTCTGCGGGGCAGCGCCGCACGGCTCTACGACTACGACACCCACATCAACGACCCGGCCTTCGGGCGGGCGGCGGCCGACCGGCTGCACAGCATGATCGGCGCGGTGTCGGCCGCGGCGTGACCGTCACCGACCGCTCCCTTTCCACCTTTTGACCGCTTCCCAGCCGGTTTCCGACCGCTGTCGACCGTGGCACGTCCAAGGACCGGACGGGCCCGATGGTCGGGAACCGGCCGTGGCTCAATGGTGTCCATGGGTGTGGCCGGTCGGAATCGACCGGTCCGGCTCTGGGAGGAGCCGGTGACGCCACGGAGGGGGGCGGGGATGAGCAACGGCTGGACGGTACCCGGGTACACCGAGGTCCGCGAGCTCGGCTCGGGCGGCAGCGGCCGGGTCGTGCTCGCGGTCCACGACGCCACCGGCACGGCGGTCGCCGTGAAGTACCTCAGCGACCGGATGCGCGAGGACCCGGCCTTCGTCCGGGAGTTCCGGGCCGAGGCCCGGCTGCTGGGCGGCCTGGTCTCCCCGTACGTGACGGGCTTCTACGAGTACGTAGAGGCGCCGGACGGTGCCGCGATCGTCATGGAGCTCATCGACGGGATCTCGCTGCGCGCCGTCCTGCTGGAGTCCGGGCGCACGGACGCCGAGGCCGCGCTGGTGGTCCTCAAGGGGTCCCTGCTCGGGCTGGCCGCCGCCCACCGGGCCGGTGTGGTCCACCGCGACTACAAGCCGGAGAACGTGCTGGTCGCGGCGAACGGTTCCTCCAAGCTGGTGGACTTCGGGATCGCGGCGAACCGCGGCACCACCCCCGGCGTGGCGGGCACGCCCGCCTACATGGCCCCCGAGCAGTGGCAGGGCCGGCCGGCCTCCCCGACGGCCGACGTGTACGCGGCCACCGCGACCTTCTTCGAGTGCCTGACCGGCCGCAAGCCCTACGACGGCGCGAACTTCGCCGAGCTCGCCGTCCAGCACATCGAGGCGCCGGTGCCGGAGACCGAAGCACCCGAGCCCGTACGGCCGCTGATCCGGCGGGGCCTGGCCAAGCGGCCGGAGCAGCGGCCCGAGAACGCCGAGGCCTTCGTCGCGGAGCTGGAGGCCGTGGCGGTGGCCGCGTACGGGCCGCGGTGGGAGGAGCGCGGGCAGCGCAAGCTGGCCGCGCTGGCGGCCCTGCTGCCGCTGCTGTTCCCGTCGGCGGGCGGCGCGGCGGCCGGCACCACGGCGGTGGCCACCACCTCGATCGGCTCCGGCTGGGCCCCGGGGCGCGGCGGCTGGCTGGCGACGGGGCTGTCGCTGGTGCTGGGGGCGGTGCTGGTGTTCACCACGGACGCGGCCGGCGGTACGCCGCCGGGGTCCTCGGCCCTCAGTGACTTCGCCACCACGAGCCCCGGCGCGCCGTCGCCGCCGACGCCCGGCCCCTCGCAGACGGCTCCCTCCGGCTCCCCCTCGCCGTCGCCCTCGGGCAGCCCGTCGCCGTCCGCCTCGGCGTCCCCGTCGCCGGCTCCGACACCGACGCCCACGGCCTGGCCCTCCACCGGCACCAGCCCGTCCTGGAGCCCGACCCCGCGGCCGACGTTCACCTGGTCGCCCACGCCGACGCCCACGCCGACCCTGCGGGTGACCGAGCTCGACGTCTCGCTCAAGCCCGGGGCGTACCGGGCGGACGCCGCCGTCTCCCTGTCCACCCAGGGCAGCGGGCCGGTCACCGTCGTCCTCCAGTGGTTCCTGGGCGACGCGCAGGGCTCCTACACGGTCCCCGACGGAACCGACACGGTCGTGGTCCGGGCGGGCGCGCCGACCACGCTCGTCCAGTCCCACACCTTCCCGCGCGGCCGGGGCTGCTACGCCGGCGTCCGGGTCACCACGAAGCCCGCCGCGGCCAACGGCACAGCCTCCGACTCCCAGCTGCTGGCGCGCTGCACGGACCTGGAGCCCCCACGATGAGCGACCCGCACGCCCCGCAGGACGACGACTACAGCGCCACCGTCCTCGGCAGCCACTGGTTCAGCGGCCCGCCGCCCCCGGCCGACGCCGCCCCCGACCGGGTCGAGGGCGCGGTGCTGCGCTTCGGCCCCGGCGTGACGGCGGCCCTGCCCGCGCCCTTCCCCGTACAGGCCGGGCCCGCTCCCGCGCCGCCCGGGCGGCGGGGCGGCGGCTGGCGCCGGTACACGCTCGCCGCCGTGGTGCTGGCCGGGGTGCTCGCGTACCTGGGCTGGCAGCGGTTCGGGCCGGGCATCGAGGTGCGCGAGGTGGCGGTGAGCGCCGACCCGCGGGGGCCGGGCTGCGACGCGGCGGCCGACGTGGTGGGCGTCGTACGGACCAACGGGCGCGCCGGGACCCTGACCTACCGCTGGGTCCGCAGCGACGGCACCCGCTCGGAGGAGCTGACCGAGCGCGTCCCCGCCGGCCGCCGCGAGGCCACCCTCCACCTGATGTGGACCTTCAGGGGCACCGGCAGCTACCCGGCCCGGGCGGAACTGCAGCTGCTCTCCCCCGCCGGGGGGACGGCGGCGACGGAGTTCACGTACGCCTGCCCGCGCTGACGCGGCCGTCCGGTCACGGCGCGGCCGGCATCGAGGTTCCTTCGGCCCGCGCGGAAGGCCCGCGGCCGCTTTGGGGAGCAGCCGCGGGCCGTTTCACGTTCCCGTCCCCCGCCGCAACCGGGGGACGGAGTCTCAGAACCGCGCGTGGGCGGTGATGTCGGCCTCGAACTCCCCGGTCATCGCGGGGGTCACCGTCGGGCGGCACTGGGCGACGGCCGCCAGGTAGTCGGCCGTGGTCGCCCCGGGCTGGGCCGCCGCGCCCCGGGCGCCGACCGACTCAAGGTCCCGTTCGAAGGACACCTGGGCGGCGGTCCGGGCCGCGTGCTCGATGTCGGCCGGGGTGAACAGTTCGGTCGCCGCCACCAGGGCGGCCACGTCCACGTCCGTGCGACCGGCCGTGTAGCGGGACCAGATCGCGGCGCGGGCCCCGGCGTCGGGGGTGCCGATCGGGATCAGGTAGTCGAAGCGGCCCGGCCGCAGGAAGGCCGGGTCGAGGGAGCGGATGGAGTTGGTCGCGCAGACCAGCAGCCGCTCGTCGCCCTCCCGGAAGCCGGGTATCAGCTTGAGCAGCTCGTTGGTCACGCCGTGGGCGCCGCCGGGCTGCGCGGGCTCGGTGCGCACGGGCGCGATCTCCTCGACCTCGTCGATGAAGACCAGCACCCGTTCCAGCTCGGCGATCCGGGCGAAGGCGTGGCGCAGGGCGGCGGCCAGGTTCCCGCCGTCGGCGAGGCGGGAGGGCAGCAGTTCCACGAAGGGCCAGCCCAGCCGGGAGGCGATGGCCCGCGCGAAGGTGGTCTTGCCGGTGCCGGGCGGCCCGAAGAGGGTGATGGCGCGCGGCGGGCGCACCCCGTGCGCGGCGGCCCGTTCGGGTTCGGCGAGCGGCAGCACCACGCGGCGCTCGATGAGCTCCTTCTCCTTCTCCATGCCGGCGACCTTGGCCCACAGGTCGTTGGGCAGGAACCGGCCGCCGAGGTCGTCGAGGAGGCCGGCCGCCGGACCGTGCAGCGGCTCGGTCTTCTCGAAGTAGGCGACGGCGGGCTGGCGGGTGTAGCCGGCGTTGAGGAGGCCCTCGCCGAGCAGGTCCTCCTCGGGCAGGACGTACGCGATCCGGCCGACGCGGGCGGCGATCAGGCGCCGCTCCAGCTCGACGAGCAGGGCACTGGCGAGGCCGCGGCCGCGCCATCCGGCGGCGATGGCGATCCGCATCACCCAGGCCCGCTCGCCGGTCACGCAGGCGAGGGCCGCGCCGATGGGGACGCCCTGGTGGACGGCGACCACGCAGGGCTGCCGGTCGGTCAGCGCGCTGATGCACTCGGCGAGCGAGAAGACCGACTCCTGGCCGAGTTCGGCCGTCGTGTCGATCAGATGGACGACGGCCGCGAGGTCGCCCTCGCGGTAGTCGTGGATGAGCCAGTTCACCGGGTACCGCCCCTCGTTCGTGCTCCTGCGGCGAGGCTAGGGGCGGGCGGGCCCGCCGCTCACGCACCGCCGTGCACAACAGGGGGCCGGGAAACCGTCCGCGGCGTCCATAGACTGAGAGCTTCCGCCGAAGCGCCGCCCCGCGGACCCGGGTCCGTTCATGACTTCCGACAGGTGCGTACCGGACTCCGGTATTCACAGCTGATTCATACGCAATTCCGTGCCGGGGCCACAGTTTCCCCGGGAAGGCTCGGATGCATGATCCAACGCATCCTCCCCCACAAGGCGGCCGGCCGTCCCCGTGCCCGGCGGGCGTCACGGATCCTGCTCGCGGTGTGCGCGATGGGCGCCCTGCTCAGCCTGGACCTGCCCGAGGCCGGGGCCGCGTCCCCGCTCGGGGTGAGCGCCGAGGCTCCGGCCGACGCGGTGGCCGGGCGGGTCGGGGCGCTGTTCGCGGGCGGGCCCGACGGGGGGCACTTCTGCACCGCGTCCGTGGTCCGCAGCGCGGGCCGTGACCTGATCGCCACCGCCGCGCACTGCCTGGGGTATCCGGACACCACCGTCTTCGCCCCCGGATACCGGGACGGCGAGGCCCCGTACGGGCTGTGGCGGCTGACCCGCGCGTACGTGGCCCCGGGCTGGGCGGACGGCCGGGACCCCGACGACGACATCGCCTTCGCGACGGTCGCGCCGGACGGCGACGGACGGACCGGGGCCGTGGAGGACGTGGTCGGCGCCTTCCCGGTGGCCGCCGCGCAGCCCGGCGACGTGACGGTGACCGTGCTCGGCTATCCGAGCATCCTGGACGCCCCGCTGAGCTGCTCCAACGCGACGGGCCTGTTCTCGCCGACCCAGCGCCGGATCGACTGCCCCGACCTGAGCGGCGGCACCAGCGGCAGCCCGTGGCTGGCGGGCGGTGCGCTGGCCGGGGTCCTCGGCGGGTACGAGGGCGGCGGCAGCGTCCCGGAGGTGTCGTACAGCGCGGTGATGGGCGACGAGGCGCTGGCCCTGTACCGCGAGGCGGCGGAGGCCGTGCGCTAGGCGGTCCCCTCCGGGGCCTCGCACCAGGCCTGCGGGGCCTCGAACCAGGTCGGTTCCCCGGCCAGGGAGCGGTGGATGCGGTGCAGGGCGAAGGGCTCCAGGGGCGGCAGGCCGTCCGGGTGGAACCAGGCCACCTCCAGCAGTTCCCCGTCGGCCGCGCGGGCCTCGCCGCCGGTCGCGCGGCAGCGGAAGGTGATGTCCTGGTACTGGCAGGCGTCGCCGTTGGCGTAGGTGACGGGTTCGAGCATCTGGACGAGGACGACCCGTTCGGGGACGCACCGCACCGCCGTCTCCTCGTACACCTCGCGCACGGCCGTGTCGGCGGGCTGCTCGCCCGGCTCGGCGATCCCGCCGACGACCGACCAGCGGCCGGTGTCGGCCCGGCGCCCGAGCAGCACCCGGCCCTCGTCGTCGAAGACGACGGCGGTGACCCCGGGCAGCAGGAGCAGCCGGTGGCCGGCGCCGGCGGCCCGGATCTCGCGGATGAACTCGGGTGTGCTCATGCGCCGACCCTACGGGGTCGCGCGGCGGGCGCGGATCCGGCGGGCCAGGACCATCCCGAGGCCGCCGGCGGCGATCAGGGTCAGCGCGTACTCGGGCAGCGGGCCCAGCCGGGTGGCCGGGGTCTCGGTGGAGCGCAGCGGGATCTCGTCGACGAGCGCGTCGGCGGTGAACATCTTCGTCTGCCGGACCACCGTGCCGTCGGGCCGGATGACCGCGCTGACGCCGCTGGTGACGGGGACGAGGACGCTGCGGCTGTGCTCGACGGCGCGGATCCGGTCCATGGCCAGCTGCTGGTAGGTCATCTCGGTACGGCCGAAGGTGGCGTTGTTGCTGGGGACGGCGATGATCTGGGCGCCGGCCTGGACGGTGGAGCGCACGGCGTCGTCGAAGGCGGCCTCGTAGCAGGTGACCATGCCGACGCGGGTGCCGGCCATGTCGAAGACCCCGGGCTCCTTGCCGGGGCCGAAGTCGCGGCGGACCCGGTCCACGTCGGAGCTGAACAGCCGGACGAAGGAGCGCATCGGGATGCGCTCGCCGAAGGGCTGGATCTTGCGCTTGTCGTAGGTGGCGACGGGGCCCTTGGCCGGGTCCCACAGGATCATCGTGTTGCGCAGCGGTCCGGTCTCGGGGGCGAGGACCGAGCCGATCGCCGTGGGCACGCCGACGGCCTTGACCGCGTTGTCGATGACGGCGTGGGCGTCGGGCTCGATGAACGGGTCGATGTCGGAGGAGTTCTCCGGCCACAGCACGAAGTCGGGCTTCGGGACCCGGCCGGCCCGGACGTCCCGGGCGAGCTGGATGGTGCGGTTGGCGTGGTTGTCGAGGACCTGACGGCGCTGGGCGTTGAAGTCGAAGCCCGCGCGGGGCACGTTGCCCTGGATGACGGCGGCCACGGCGGTGCCGTCCTCGGCGGCGTCGGAGACCAGCGGACGGGCCGCGAGGGCCGCGCCGACCGGGGCGACCACGGTGAGGGCGGCGAGGGCGGCGGCGGTCCGGGCCGGCTGCCGGCGGACGGTGCGCGCGGCCCCGTACAGGCCGAACCCGCACAGGGCGACGGCGAAGGAGAGCAGCGGGGTGCCGCCGACGGCGGCGAGCGGTACGAGGATCCCGTCGGCCTGCCCGTAGGCGAGCCTGCCCCAGGAGAACCCGCCGAAGGGGGCCCGGGCGCGCAGGGCCTCGACCGCGACCCAGACGGCCGCCGACCACACCGGCGCGGCGGGCAGCCGGCTGACGAGGGCGATGCCCAGGCCGGCGAGGCCGATGAGGAGGGACTCCAGGGTGACGAGGGCCAGCCAGGGCACCGGGCCGACGCCCTCGCTGGTCCAGACGAGCAGCGGCAGCAGGTAGCCGAGCCCGAAGAGGAAGCCGAGCCCGAAGCCGGCCCGGGCGCGGCGGCCGCGCAGGCAGCCGGCCAGCAGGGCGAGGGCGAGGGGGGCCAGCCACCACAGGGTGCGGGGCGGGAAGCTGAGGTAGAGCAGCACTCCGGCGAGGGCGGCCAGGGCGGGGCGCGCCAGCCGGCC